>JAUIKE010000026.1 GCA_030430845.1 Bacteroidia bacterium
GCGGTTGGATCAGTGCCGTCGGCTACTTCATCACCGTCGTTCGTACCGCCGTCATCCGTATCTGCATCGTTCGGATCGGTGCCATGGGTATTGACTTCATCGCCATCCAGAAGACCGTCGTCATCAGAGTCCGAGTCATTTGGATCGGTATTGTGCGTATTGACTTCATCGCCGTCTGGCAGACCGTCGTCGTCTGAGTCCGCGTCGTTCGGGTCCGTGCCCAGTGCTTCCTCTTCTTCATTCGTCAAGCCATCTTCATCCGGATCGGCTGCCGCATCGTCATCGCCGTTTCCAGCGGTTGGGTCCGTCCCGTCGGCTACTTCATCGCCGTCGTTCGTACCGCCGTCATCCGTATCTGCATCGTTTGGATCGGTGCCATGGGTATTGACTTCATCGCCATCCAGAAGACCGTCATCGTCAGAGTCCGCGTCATTTGGATCGGTGCCCAGCGCTTCTTCTTCTTCATTCGTCAAACCATCTTCATCCGGATCGGCTGCCGCATCATCATTCGGATCACCGGTCGGATCGGTGCCGTCGGCTATTTCGTCGCCGTCGTTCGTACCGCCGTCATCCGTGTCTGCATCGTTCGGATCGGTGCCATGGGTATTGACTTCATCGCCATCCAGAAGACCATCGTCATCGGAGTCATCGTCAGTTGGATCGGTATTGTGTGTATTGACTTCCTCACCATCTGGCAGACCGTCATCGTCAGAGTCCGCGTCGTTCGGGTCCGTGCCCAGCGCTTCCTCTTCTTCATTCGTCAAACCATCTTCATCCGGATCGGCTGCCGCATCGTCATCGCCGTTGCCCGCTGTTGGGTCCGTCCCGTCGGCTACTTCATCGCCGTCGTTCGTACCACCGTCATCCGTGTCTGCATCGTTTGGATCCGTACCATGGGTATTGACTTCATCGCCATCCAGAAGTCCGTCATCATCAGAGTCCGCGTCATTTGGATCGGTATTGTGCGTGTTGACTTCCTCACCATCCGTCAGACCATCGTCGTCTGAGTCCGCGTCAGCCGGGTCGGTGCCCAGGTTGAGTGCTTCATCTCCGTCGGTGAGACCGTCATCGTCCGTATCCGGATCTAGCGGATCAGTTATCATATCCTGAACCTCAAGGCCATCAGACAGGCCGTCATTATCGGTATCACTTTCGTTCGGGTCAGTATCAGTACCGACATCGTAAATGCCGTCAGGACCTACTTCATCTCCGTCTGTTAATCCATCATTATCGCTATCCGGGTCGTTCGGATCTGTACCCAGCGCTACTTCCTGTTCGGTGGTTAAGCCATCATTGTCAGGATCAGCGGCATAGTCATCGTTACCATTTCCAGCGGTTGGGTCGGTGCCGTCGGCTACTTCATCGCCGTCATTGGTGCCGCCGCCGTCCGTATCCGGATTATTCGGATCGGTGCCATGGGTATTGACTTCCTCCCCATCCAGAAGACCGTCATCGTCAGAGTCCGCGTCATTTGGATCGGTGCCCAACGCGTCTTCTTCTTCATTCGTCAAGCCGTCATTGTCGGGATCGGCTGCCGCATCATCATTCGGATCACCGGTCGGATCGGTGCTGTCGGCTATTTCGTCGCCATCATTGGTGCCGCCGCCGTCCGTATCCGGATTATTCGGATCGGTGCCATGGGTATTGACTTCATCCCCATCCAGAAGACCGTCATCGTCAGAGTCCGCGTCATTTGGATCGGTACCCAATGCGTCTTCTTCTTCGTTGGTCAAACCGTCGTTATCTGGGTCAGCTGCCGCATCGTCATCTCCGTTGCCCGCTGTTGGGTCCGTCCCGTCGGCTACTTCATCGCCGTCGTTGGTACCGCCGTCATCCGTATCCGCATCGTTCGGATCGGTGTTGTACGTATTGACTTCCTCGCCATCCAGAAGACCATCGTCATCGGAGTCGTCGTCGTTCGGATCGGTATTGTGCGTATTGACTTCCTCGCCATCCGTCAGACCGTCATCGTCGGAGTCCGCGTCATTTGGATCGGTGCCCAGTGCGTCTTCCTCTTCGTTCGTCAAGCCGTCGTTATCCGGGTCAGCGGCCGCATCGTCCTCTCCGTTTCCAGCGGTTGGATCGGTGCCGTCGGCTACTTCATCGCCGTCGTTCGTACCACCGCCATCCGTATCCGCATTATTCGGGTCAGTGTTGTGCGTGTTGACTTCCTCGCCATCTAAAAGACCGTCATCATCGGAGTCGTCGTCATTTGGATTGGTACCCAATGCGTCTTCCTCTTCGTTGGTCAAGCCATCGTTATCTGGGTCAGCTGCCGCATCGTCCTCTCCGTTCCCAGCGGTCGGATCGGTGCCGTCAGCTACTTCATCGCCGTCGTTCGTACCGCCGTCATCCGTATCCGCATCAGCAGGATCCGTATTGTAAATATTAATTTCATCGCCGTCCTCCAATCCGTCATCATCTGTATCGACATCGTTCGGGTCCGTTTCTCCAGCATCCAGACGGCCGTTTCCATTATCATCTTCTTCACCGTCCAACAAACCGTCATTATCGGTATCGTCGTCGTTCGGGTCGGTAGTTGTCCCTGGATCGGAATCGCCTGTGAATGGACCAGTACCACTATACGGAATGCCGCTCACATCAGATGTACCTGCAGGCAAGCCAGTCGTTACGCCTACTTCAATGCCGTCTTCGATGCCGTCGTTATCGCTATCCTCGTCGAATGGATTGGTTGGGCCATAGCTGGCTAATGGGCCGGTGCCGTTGACCTCGTCGCCGTCACTGAGTCCGTCATTGTCGGTATCATTGTCTCGTGGATTGGTATCGGAACCAGGATTGTAAATACCATCCGGGCCGACTTCCTCACCGTCTAACAAGCCGTCATTGTCAGTATCAGGATCATCTGGGTCCGTGCCGAGGGCCGCTTCCTGTGCATTAGTCAAACCATCCATATCTGGGTCGGCTGCCGCATCATCGTCTGGATCTCCGGCTGGGTCCGTGCCGTCGGCTACTTCATCACCATCGTTCGTACCACCGTCATCCGTATCCGCATCGTTCGGGTCGGTATTGTGCGTATTGACTTCGTCGCCATCCAGAAGTCCGTCGTCATCCGTGTCCGCATCGTTCGGATCAGTGCCCAGTGCGTCTTCTTCTTCGTTGGTCAAACCGTCATTATCCGGATCGGCCGCCGCATCGTCGTTTGGATCTCCGGCTGGGTCGGTGCCGTCGGCTACTTCATCGCCGTCGTTGGTGCCGCCGTCGTCCGTATCCGCATCGTTCGGGTCGGTATTGTGCGTATTGACTTCGTCGCCGTCCAAAAGACCGTCGTCATCCGTGTCCGCATCGTTAGGATCAGTGCCCAGGTTGTCTTCTTCCTCATTGGTCAAGCCGTCATTATCCGGGTCGGCCGCCGCATCGTCATCGCCGTTACCCGCTGTTGGGTCCGTGCCGTCCGCTATTTCGTCGCCATCATTGGTGCCGCCGCCATCCGTATCCGGATTGGTCGGGTCGGTATTGTGTGTATTGATTTCGTCGCCATCCAGAAGTCCGTCGTCATCCGTGTCCGCATCGTTTGGATCGGTGCCCAGGTTGTCTTCTTCCTCATTCGTCAAGCCGTCATTATCCGGATCGGCCGCCGCATCGTCGTTTGGATCTCCGGCTGGGTCGGTGCCGTCGGCTACTTCATCGCCGTCGTTCGTACCGCCGTCGTCCGTATCCGCATCGTTCGGGTCGGTATTGTGCGTATTGACTTCGTCGCCGTCCAAAAGACCGTCGTCATCCGTGTCCGCATCGTTAGGATCGGTGCCCAGGTTGTCTTCTTCCTCATTCGTCAAGCCGTCATTATCCGGGTCGGCCGCCGCATCGTCATTGCCGTTACCCGCTGTTGGGTCCGTGCCGTCCGCTATTTCGTCACCATCATTGGTGCCGCCGCCGTCCGTATCCGGATTGGTCGGGTCGGTATTGTGTGTATTGACTTCGTCGCCATCCAGAAGCCCGTCGTCGTCGGAATCGGGATCCATTGGATCAGTCCCCAGGTTATCCTCTTCGGTATTGGTCAGGCCGTCATTATCCTGATCGCAAGGGCCGGCCGACAGGTTCGGGATACAAGGATCCAAGTTGGCAGGGTCCGTCTCGTCATCCACGCCGTCGTTATCAACATCATCAATGCTGCTATCGAGTGCGTCGATGATACCATCATTATCTCCGTCAAAGGGGAAAGTAGGATTCCCGCCTACCTCAACACCGTCGTCCTCACCATCGCCGTCCGTATCCGGATTGTTGGGGTCGGTACCGAGCATACTTTCCTCATCTGCCGTCAGGCCATCGTTATCGGCATCACAGCTACCTACTGCGGCATTCGGTATACATGGATCGTTATTGGCAGGGTCCGTCTCGTCAGGTGTTCCGTCATTATCCTGATCAGCTGTACTGGAGTCGAGTACATCGGGGATGCCGTCATTATCCACATCAAGCGGATTGTTAACATCTCCGCCGACTTCTGTGCCGTCCAGCTTTCCGTCTCCGTCGGTGTCATCATTAAAGGGATCTGTACCCAAGGCAGATTCTTCGCCGTTGGTCAATCCGTCACTATCGGTATCACAGGCAGCAGAGAATGCGTTCGGAACACATGGGTCGGTATTAGCCGGGTCATTTTCATCCATGACCCCATCATTGTCAGAATCCACATTATCAGGATCCAGTGCATCAATAATACCGTCATTATCCCCATCATTCGGCGCATTCGGATCGCCTACTTCGAGGCCGTCGTTTTCTCCATCATCATCACTATCGGGGTCCATCGGGTCGGTTCCGGCGGTGAGTTCTTCATCGTTTGTCAGGCCATCGCTGTCCTGATCGCAAGGACCCGCTGATGCGCTTGGAATACACGGATCGGTGTTAGCGGGATCGTTTTCATCCACCACGCCGTCGCCGTCGGTATCATCAATGTCAGATTCCAGGAGGTCAAAAATTCCATCATTATCGGTATCTAAAGGATTATTCGGATCAGGTCCCATTTCGTCACCATCGTTTTCTCCGTCACCATCCGTGTCCGGGTTGGTCGGATCGGAGCCGAGGCCACTCTCCTTATCATTGGTCAGGCCGTCATTATCCTGATCGCAAGGACCGGCTGATAGGTTAGGAATACAGGGATCGGTGTTATCAGGATCCACCTCATCCATCACGCCATCATTATCCGTATCGTCGATGGCAGAATCCAAGGCATCAATGATACCGTCGTTATCTGCGTCATCGGGTATATTGGGATCCCCCACTTCTACCCCGTCCAGTTTGCCGTCGCCATCACTATCCGGATTGGAAGGGTTAGTGCCGGCAGTCAGTTCTTCGGCATTCGTCAGGCCGTCGCTGTCTGCATCACAAGCCCCGGCGAAGGAGTTGGGGACACAGGGGTCGGTGTTAGCGGGGTCGGCTTCATCCGGCACGCCGTCATTATCCGTATCATCTATGGCAGAATCCAGGGCATCGATGATGCCGTCGTTATCGCCGTCGAGCGGGTTGTTGACGTCTCCTCCGATCTCGATGTCATCCGTTTCGCCGTCGCCGTCCGTATCCGCATTATTGGGATCAGTACCTGCCAGGAGTTCATCGTCATTACTTACGCCATCGCCGTCTAAATCACAGAGATTAGATTCAGAAAAACATAGGTCGTCCAGATAAGCATTATTATGCGGCGCGACTGGAGTACAGTTCAGGCAGTTCTGCCCAAAAATCCTCAAAATGGGATTTGTCGTGCTGATAAAGCCCGGAGGCATGGTTATTTCAATCAGTGTCTCCACACCTAAAGGAATGGTGGTTGTATTGTACGTTACCGAAGGATTGGTGTTGGTAACACTTATTATACCATTTTCATTGGTAATCGTCATCAAGTTTATTCCATCTATGGAAATCCAGGTAGCATGAGTGCTGGACGAGGTACCGGTACTTAAATAATTAAAAACCAAATAAGTTTCCTGTGCGGTACAACTCAGATTCAAGGCCTGCTCGAGACTACCATTTTCACCATTCACATCCGATTCGTGCTCCAGTCGGCTATTGTTCACTACCCAATGAGAAGGCGAACCTAATGTGAGCGCCCAGCCCGTCAGGTCAGTAGTAAAACTACCGTTTGTCAGCAGCGTAGGATTACCAAAGCAAATACCATTATTAACGTCATCCCTAAAGTCTACTTCTCCATCACTGTCTCCATCCGGCAGGGTGGTCGGGTCATCCAGTGAGCCGTTCACATCCGCATAGGTCGGATTGGCCATAATACCACCCGATTCGGTGGCGTCGTCGGCTCCTTCGTCGTCGGAATCGAGGTCGATAAAGTCGGGATCTCCGTCATTGTCCGTATCTTCAGGCGTCAGTCCGCCGGTGTAGGCCAGATCTACGCCATTGGCGTCTACTGAGCCATTCGGCGCGATATAGCCCGCCGTGCTTTGAGCTTCGACATTGTCGGGAATACCGTCATTGTCGGAGTCGAGGTCAACATCGTCGGTCAGGCCGTCCCCATCCGTATCTAACTTCTCAAGAATTGTTAAGTATCCATTATCATTGTCCCCTATGATTAGCCCTAGTTCGGCCAACTCTTGCCAAGTTTTGCCACTCCAAGGGCCACTTGATGGGCCGATAGAAGGAAAGGTTTCCACATGAGAACCATCTCGAATGTCATAACTCCCTATCTGTCCATTATCCTCAAGCACATATAGGTTGTTCCCTACATCAAGGTTGTCAGCAATTATTCTGCCATCAGCGGCAAGACTACTTAATGTATTGCCACTTAACGGGCCACTTGTCAGAGCGGTTGTAGACCATCCCACGTTTCCATAAAACCCATTTGCGAAATGATACCCACTTACATGACCAGCATCATTAATCACATAGGCTAATGAAGGCGAAACACCGTAGTTGTCAGCAATAATCCTTCCCTCAGCAATTAAGTCCGCCCAGGTTTTCCCAGCTAGCGGGCCGTTCACCGGCCCGGTATTGGTATAATCAACTTGTACGGCGTATTCATCATACACTACAAAGGTGCCATCATCTTCGAAAATAAATAGTTGGGTAGAGGCATAAGAGTCAGAGATGATCCGGCTGTTTTCAGCCAGCTGCACCCAACTCTGGCCTAAAAATGGGCCATCTAAAGGACCACTCGTACCAAAGCTTTCAGAGTGCGATCCATCGGAAAGTGAGTAACGCCCAAACACTCCAGTTTCATCTTTATCTAAGATTCCATCATTATCATCGTCCAGATCATAAATATCAGCCACACCGTCTAAGTCCGTATCCAAAGTAAAGGAGTTATCTCTGAAATCCACATCACCTCCCGATCCCAGATCGCCATCCGTATCCGGCAGGGTGGTCGGGTCATCCAGTGAGCCGTTCACATCCGCATAGGTCGCGTTGGCCATAATACCGCCCGATTCGGTGGCGTCATCGGCGCCTTCGTCGTCGGAATCGAGGTCGATAAAGTCGGGATCTCCATCATTGTCCGTATCTTCAGGCGTCAGTCCGCCGGTGTAGGCCAGATCTACGCCATTGGCGTCCACCGTGCCGGTAGGCGGGATGTAGCCAGCCGTACTTTGAGCCTCGATGTTATCGGGTATACCGTCGCCGTCAGAGTCCAGATCCTTATCATCCGTCAGGCCGTCCCCATCCGTATCAATCTCTTGAACAATTGTAATATTTTGGCTAAAACTAAGATTATCACCAATAATCAAGCCCATGTCGGCCAACTCCTGCCAGGTTTTTCCGGATAATGGGCCACTTGTCGGCCCCATTGCAGAATAGGTCACCGAATGGGCTCCAGTTTTATAGTCATAGCGCCCAATCGTTCCATCATTGTGAAGGATAAACAGATTTGTCGGCAATGCAGGAGCACTGGTGGCATCAAAGTCATCAGCAATAATTCGATTGGCTGCTGCCAAATCTACCCAGGTCATGCCGGCTAAAGGACCGCTGCTTGGTCCTGTCACAGAGGAAGAGCGGCCGCTGCTGTGCAATCCATTTGGAGCGCCATACGCACCAATAGCACCATTACTTTCAAAAATGTAAACATTGGGGCCTGCTCCGAAGTCATCAGCAATAATCCCATTATTGGCACTGAGCGCTATCCATGTTTTTCCAGCAGAAGGGCCATTGACGGGCCCTGTGTTCGTATATTCGACATACTCTTCTCCATCCTGATAGGTGTAAAAGGTACCGTCTTCTTCCAAAATCCAAATCTGGCTGGTGGCGTAGGAATCTCCAAGTATTCTACCTGCTCTTGCCAGGTCTGCCCATGTTCTTCCATAAAATTTTCCATCAAAGGGGCCTCCATAATCAAAAGCAGGAGTATGGGTTCCATCTCCAATATTATAATATCCTAATGAACCTGTTTCGTCCACATCCAGTATCCCATCATTATCATCATCCCAGTCATCCACATCCGCCACGCCGTCGCCGTCCGTATCAACAATGGTACATGCTCCACCGATCATCACATCCACTACCGCCGAAGCGGGGCCATAACAACCGTTAAACAGGTAATAAGCATAATAACTACCAGATACACCTACTGCTGCCGGGATGGCCACGGTACTACTCAACCCATCGCTCGGGTCGCCGTCTTCACTCCATACCAGGGAAGCCCCGGGAGGAGTTGTGCTGGTCACCAATGCATTCAGGTCAACCGTTAGATCCGGACAAGTATTAGCTGCCGTGGCGGCTGATAACACAGGAATGGCTTCCGCCATTTCATCAATAGACACGATCACGGTTACGGACTGATCATCACAAGGTACCGTGCCGCTAATGGTGTAGGTAAAATGATAGGAACCTGTTGGGACGCCGGTAAAATCTACAGCCGTTGCCGTGGCCAGGTTCAGGCCGGTTCCATCGTCATCCGTCCATATTCCGCCGGCCTGGAAGTTATATACCAGGGCCTCCAGGTTAATGGCCGACATAGCACCAGGGCCTGCCGCACAATAATAACCTATCGAACCATCCATCTCCGCTACCGGATTCGGACTCACCGTCACCACAACCGGAACGGCTTCACTCACACAGCCATTCTGCATATTACTCACCCAAATGGTTTCAGGGCTATCCATTGGTGTAGTACCGGGGTCATAGCTGAATCCGGTAGCCAGAATATTGGCCGGGCCGGCCCCGGGGTCCGCATCATAAAAAGTATAGGTGGGCAGTTCGGGCGTTTTCAGTATCTGAATATCGCTGATGGCATAATGCTCCAGCGGTCCGTCCACTCCACCGATTCCAAAGAGGCCGTCACCGTTTTTCACACAAACCTTCACCGCTACACTACTACCGGTAATTCCGGTTTTGGTAAAGGTCTGGACTTGTGAACTGATCTGGCCGGCATATTCGGCTTCCAAGGTTTCTACTCCATCAATGATGCTGTAAATTCTTATATAGTCGTCGGCTTCCATGTACCCGCCGGATCGGCGAAGGTCAACGGAGATGGCTGCTTCGTCGCCGGGGGCCAGGGCCTGTACGGGCGTTTCGAGGCAGAATTCGCTGTTTACATCATGAAAGCGTATTTCTCCATTAATTCTTCGTATGTAATCGCTGCTGCGCTTAAGGGTCGAAAAGTCTCCCGAGATGGACAATCCTGTGGAAGTAATGATGGAAGGATTGTTATCCGGACAGGTTCCGATAGCTGAGCCACTGCACTCCCCTCTGGCTACATAATCCGTAGCGCCGTCAAAGGAGGTGTGGAACAATTCTTCTACTCCGGCAGTCGGAATAGGAATACTGATCACCGTTGATCCACCTTCACAGGTAGTAATATCCGGAATGATCGGTGCATCTGCTGCATCGCCGATGGAAACGAGTACCGATACAAATTGTCCGTCACAAGGAGGAGGGCCTGGTACCGTATAGGTAAATTCGTACACTTCGTCGGCTATGCCGGTAAAGTCAACAGCTGTAGGATCTGACAGGTTCACGCCGGCTCCGTCGTTATCGGTCCAGCTGCCGCCCGGCTGATGATTCATTACCAGGTCTTCCAGGTTAATAATGGCGGAGCCACCGCCCCCCGGGCAATAATAGCCTATTGAGCCGCCCATTGGCTCCACCGAATTCGGCGAAACGCTGATGACAACAGGCTCCGGGTCACTTTCGCATCCATTAACCGTGCAAGTCACATAAATGGTTTCGGGGCTGTTACCAGCTGTCGTTTCGGGGTCGTAGCTGTGGCCGGTGGCCAGTACGTTCCCGCCCATGTTGGGGTCGCCATCATAAAAGGTGTAGGTTGGCAGTTGAGGGGTAATGACCACTTTCATATCACCAATGGCGTATTGTTCAAGCGGGCCGTCATAACCGCCAATGCCATACATGCCGTCTCCACTTTTCACACACACCTTAATTTTCACACTACTACCGGTAATACCCGCCTTTCGGAAGGTCTGGTAGTGGTGGCTGATCTGGCCGGCATACTCCGCTTCCAGGGTTTCTACCCCGTCGATGATACTGTATACTCTGATATAATCATCGGCTTCCATGTACCCACCGGAACGACGCAGGTCAACCGAGATGGTGGCCTGATCACCCGGGGCGATCGGGAAGGTAGACGTTTCAAGACAAAATTCACTATTGACATCGTAAAAGCGGATTTCCCCGCCAATCCGTCGGATATGATCACTTCTGCGCACCAGGGTAGAGAAATCTCCACTCAGGGTCAGTCCTTCGGAAGTGACGACAGACAGGTCACTGTCGAAGCAGGTGCCGGCAGCGGAGCCGCTACACTCGCCACGCGCCACGAAATCGGCTGGGCCGTCAAAGGTCGCATGGAAGAGTTCTTCTTGTGGAATATCAAAAAACGGTACATTAATAGTCACGTCGTCACCTTCACAAACAGTAATATCATCCAGGTTGGGCGCCGGGATGGTAGTAACCTGATTCACGATCACATCATAACAAATCGGTGATCCGCTGAAGGCATAGTTAAAGGTATAAACGCCATTCGGCAAGGCGGTCAGGTCTACATTAGTGGGGTCGGCCAGGCTTACGCCGCTGCTGGATTCGTCCGTCCAGGTACCGCCGGGCACGTAGGACAGGACGAAGCTCGTCAGATCAATTGGCCCGCCGACAGAGCAGGCGTAGGTCGTGCTGATCACGCAAGCCACTTTACCGAATGTAAAGTAATCGCCGTCGTTAAAATCATATGCCGCCGATCCGCTACTCAGGGCAATGGTAGCGGGAGAGCCGGTGGAAAAATCCCCGTCCCCGTCGGTATCGACGATGAGGTATTCCGCCAAGGCATCGTTGGTATTGACCGTTACGGTGCCTACGGTACCGGTTTCCTGTACTTTCCAGCTACGCTCCATGATATCGAAACCGAAAATAGAGCCGCCGTAAGTCGTGGCGTTTCCATTATGTCCCCAGAGCAGGAAGCTATTGTTTGCGCTGAAGGCAGCGGTATTCAGTGCATTACTAGCAGGCAGGCCGGAAGTTTGGTCGCCATTGTAGATAGCGGCCACTGTTCCGGCGGTTACTGACATGGACTGACGTTGGTCCAGCCCCGAGGCATCATCGCGGCCAATACCGGCCACTCCGTGATGATAAGGCTGATAGGCGGCATTGGCCGAACCGGACCAGATGGTTGTGCCGTCAGAATTCACATAATCAAAATTCACACTACTGCTTGCGGGGTCATTATCCAGGGTGGTTCCCCATCTGATGGAGAAATAGGTATTAACTTTTTGGCTTTCCAGTGTAGTGAGGTTGCGATCATAAATGGCAATTTCTCCAATTGGACCATCCCATACTTCTACACCTTCATAAGAACCGATGGAAAGCTGATCGGCACTCGGTGCGCCGTTGGCGAAACTGCTTTCGCGCATTTCCATGGAAGCTTCCGTATTGACCTGACCATCAAAGATCACATCCAGGCCGGTATTACTTGAAGTATTGGAGGGTTCGTTGGCCATATCCCATTCCCAGCTCCAGATGTGGAACTGACCGGGTACCGGAATGGCCGGGTGGTCATTTCGGATAGGGGAAGAGCCATTCATGTAGCCCAGGGGTTTTCCGGTAGAGGCGGCTGTTCCAAGGTGGGGATTATCGATCCCGAAAAGCACCAGATTATCAAAACCCGTACCTGGGTTTTGATTCGCAGCGGCACCAAAAACCGATCCACCAGCTTCGGCACCGGTCATGAAGGGTGCCAGTTCCAAACCGTCGTTTCCTCCGTCAAATAGAACGGTCGGGTTAAAGTTGGAAGTAGCGGAGGCATTGTTATAAAGAGGTTCACGGGCTGCCGTCTGGGAAGCCAGGCTTACGCCGCTTAAACTTTGATCCATCCAGGAACTAATCGGTGCGCCGTTGGTAGTCGTGCTGGTTCCGGCTTCGGCTTTCAGCCATAGTCGGATGCCGGCTGCTACGCCACCCGGGGCTTCTGCTTCATTACCGAAGGTAAAATATTGCCCGTCGGTAAAATCGACCGTTGCCACCATATTGCCATTTCCATCGGGGGTCATGGCAATTTCGGTAGGGGTACCGGAATTAAAGTTTGCGCTATTGTGAACGAGCAGGTGTTCGGCTGAAGCCGGTCCGATCACCGTAACTGATCCTACGGTGCCGGTTTCTTTCACGCGCCAGGTACGGCTCATACGGAAATATCCGGCGGCCGGGCTAAAGGAGTTAGGTGTGTAAGATGGGCTGTAGGAAGCAGCGGCGCCATTGTGACCCCAAACGAGGAAAGAGCGGTCGGCACTGAAGCCGGCGCTATTTTCCATAGCCATTACACTACCTAGCTTTACGCTGTTTGATTTTCTTTGATCGAGTGAGGAATTATCATCCCGCCCGATACCGGCTACGGCATTGTGATAAGGATGATAGCCTGCAGTACTGGTACCGGGCCAGATGACCGTTTCGTCGGAGGCCAGGTAGTCATAATTCGTAATAGGATTAGCAGGATCGCTGTCCAGGGTAATCCCGTTGCGAATGGCAAGGTAAGAACGTACGCGGGCCAGCTCATTTCCGTCGAGTCGGCGGTTGTAAACTATGACTTCCGTGATGCCCCCGTCCCAGTCTTCGCCACCACCATCAGATCCGATATGTATCTGATTGAACATCTGGCCGTCGGTCTGACCGCGAATTTCCATATTATTGGCATGGTCAAAGCCGTCGAGGCCGGCAACCAGGTCATCATTCAGAGTCGTCAAACCATTAATGGCCCGCATGTCGAGTATGTGGGCCTCATTTTGGATGACCGGCGAACCGACATGAGTGACAAAAGCCGGCGAACTGTTGTCGGCCCAGGGGTTATAATCCAATCCTGTAACGTCCAGAGTAGGGTCGTTGCCGTTGTTTCCCATACCGAAGAGGGTATTGATCCCGGCGCTTACTGTGGAAAAACCGACTCCCAGCATGGTTAGATCATCATTCAACCTATCCAGTATAGGGCTGGTATTTTCCAGGTGGTCGTTATTCCAGGAAATATAAGAGTTGTAATTGGATTGTCTGACCCCATCCATGTAGGTCGGTTTTTGACCGGCTGTCGTTTGGGTGGTATGGAAATTATTGCCCGACAGGTCGTTCCATTGCTGTACGGCGCTGCCGTTGGTGGCCGGAGTGGAGCCGGCGTCAGTATAGACATCTTGGTCGGCACGCGTCCAAAAAGAAAGCCCCACGTCAACTCCACCCGGAGCTGGAGGAGCCATCATTGCTGCCGCCGTCCACAACGAAAAATGCGCTATACTGTCGAGGTATAACGTATTGGTGGCGGGATCGCCGCGGGTTTCGGGATGGGCGGTCCAGCTTCGGCCGTCATCGACGGAGGAGTAGAGGATCAGGCTGGACTCGTCGAGCCCGTTTAGTTCCGCGTCCTCATACTGGAAGGCCATGCTGGCGTTGAGGTTGTCGTCTTTTTCCGGCTGTATTTTCAACTGCCGTTTAATTGTATTGGCGCCTCTGATCTGTGTAGCTTTTTGCTTCAGTTCAAAGGTCGTTTTACCCAAATTTTCGGGACTGCTGATGGTCACTTGTACCGCATCAATCCGAGTTTTTTCGGGTGCATTCAGTTCGGTCGTCAAACTGATCCTGGGCTTATCCGCCGTCCTCTCCATCGATTGGAGGAAGGTCAGCACCCCCAGGCAGAGGCCTATCGATACGATCGTCAGTATCGAATAAGCGCCTCTTTTTGAGATGAGATTGTATTTGTTATTATCCATATTGAATTGAAAATTTTCAAAATGAGAAAAAGCGTTTAGGGGCAATACGGTGCGGTTTGTATTGCTATGCAAAAGAAGGCCCGAAGAGAGCAGTTGCAATTCTTCAGGCAATATCATGCTTGCGGTCCCATAAAATCAGGCTGTCAGCTAGGGGCCCCGTTTTTTATAAGTGAGAATGGTTTTTTGCCTGTAGGGAAATACAGGTGAATTTTTTAATACATGTGAGGGGGCCAGATCATTTTCCGAAAGGAGGACATGTTTTTTAAAAAGGCGCACCTCTTCCAGAAGTAAGACTGGCCGACGAAGCTGTCGCCAGAGGAAAAATAAACTAAGGAACAGCAAAGGAGGCACTGCCTCCCTTTGTCTGGTGAAAGGGAATTTCATAGTGGCTATTGATTTGTTTTTTTGCTTTATTTATTCGTTCAGGCTTGAGTCAGAGAATAGCTTCAATGGCGTGCACATATGGTTATTGCCAGGTGCACGCATTGAAAACCTACTAACAAATCAGAAACGAACTTTACATTCTTGTGAAAAATACTACCTAATTCTATACTTAAAATGTTGGTTTAAGCCAAGGAATTCTAAAAGCTGCAGAGCAGTTCCAATCCTGCTAAGCAAGAGGGAACGTTTTAACAACAATCATAACACACAAATAATCTAAGAATACGGATTATTCGAAAGCTCTAGTCAGGTAATGAAATCTGCATCTGACAGCTCAATCCTATTTTGACATAAAATGATTATCGGTTGAGGGAAAAAAGGTATCCTATGCTCTTTTTAAGTTTTTGGGAAGTATATAAGCTTAAGGTTGTTTGGATTATCTGCCCGATTATTTGGGAGCAATGGTATCGACTGTAATGACTTTGTCTTTTCTAGTGCCATACATTCCAGTCAAAGCTTTGGTTATACTTCTTGCGTTAAACATGGTTGAAAGCGTTTTAGATTAACTTTTTATTTATATCAAAAATAGGCCTATAGGAGGGAAATTGAAAGGACAGAAGTTGGCGTTTTGTTACCCCAAGATTGAGGAGCGTAATTTAAAGAGGCTGTATCATCCGCCTGTGGCGGATGATACAGCCTCTTTAAACATATTTAGATTCGAGGAGGCCCAGGGCCAGTTCCCAGAGATCTTCGAAGGGGATGACCTCCAATTTGTGGGATTGGTGGCTGTCTTCGATGGGGAACAGGTGAAGTTGGGACAGGTATTTTTCGGAGGCACTGACAATTTGATCCTGTTCGAAGTTACAGCGGGGAAAGAGGAGCAATAGTTTGATGAAGTAATAGCTCCTTCGGGTTTCATCGTTATTTAAATAGCGAGTACAATATTTTTCAATGGCTTCAATTTTGTCGATGGCTTCGTCATCTCTTCTTTGGAGGATGAGAAACAGTAGATAGATAATCATGATGGAAACATTCATTCCTTTTTTATCCTTAGAAAAAACGGGGGTTTCGTTCAGGAATTTATGCAATTTAAACTGGCGGTTTCGGGAAGCCTGCCCGGCGTCCTGTGCATTGATCACGAACAGGATATAGGCTTCATATATTTTCCATATTTCCTGAATGCTCTCGGGCATAAACTGAATACTAGGGTGGTTCGAGATTTTATTGATGATCTCTTCTCCGGTGTCATACTGGCGGGTATACATACATAGTATGAAGTATTCCTCCTGGAACTTGAACCAGTTAAAAGAATCCTTTTTGAACAATTTAGCGCATTGTTCTACCAAGTCTTTCCCGTCCTGGTATCTTTTCAGTTGTCTTAAGCAAACTAACTTTTGATAGTTCCAGATCTGTAGGGCCGTGGTAGTTGAAAAAGGCTTGGATTGAAAAAACCGGATCATCCTGTTGGAGACATCCAAAGTAGCGACGTAGTCATTCACAGTGGTATAGATCATGGCTTCAATCAAACCACCGTATAACTGCATTTTATAGGTTGTAATATAGCCCAGGTCAGTTTTAATTTCTTTATACACGCGCTTTGCTACGGGATGGAGTTCTTCCTTTGTGGCTTTATTGTTCACGTAGTGGATGGTCAGGTCGGTGTAGAGGGTTTCTAATTGATCTTCTTTTAGGTTAATGTCAAATAAGTCTTTGCAGTGGGTCTTATATTTCTCATAATTTTTCACTTCCCCTACAAAAATGCCGTAATGATTTTTGAGTTCTTTAGCGGCCAGGAGGCTTAGCTCGATGAATTCGTACTTTTGGGCGGCTTTGAATACTTTTTGGGCCAATTCGATGGAGGCTTCCCGGGCATTTTTGGATTGCAGGATTTTTACGGCGGCCCAGGTTTTGTAACACTCATAAAAAGCGGTTTGTCGGCTTGAAAAAGAAGCCTGTTTGATATCTATTAAAAAAAGGTGGTTGATCAGTCTGTTCTTGAGTTGTAATTTTAGCTTTCGATAGCTAGAACCGGAATTCGGTTCTCCATATAAGGCTTCGGAAGCTTCCTGGTCTGAATCAAAAAGGCCGGAAGAAAGGCCTTCATAAAACTGATCGATCTTGCTGTCGGAATTGCCGAGAATGTGTGTCGCTTTTATCTTGTTTTTTGTAACAATGATGGCTAACTCTTTCAGAATATTCATAACAGATGCGTTGTTCGTTTGTTCCCCTTATAATCCAGGCTGAATTATGTTTATGTGCCTTCAACTACCGCCTATACGTAATTGAAGTAATTCTTCTGTTTCTTTGTTTAATCTATTAGGAGTTTAGGAATTTCAAGACCTTGAAATCCTCTTTAACTTATGGTGAAAGAACGATAGCACCCAAGCAGATGGTGACGGATTAGTTTTAAGTAATCCTTTTATTTTTTAATTCACCTAATATTAGGGTATCTGCCTTGAAAAAACAAGTTCAAATAACAGGAAATTGTTGCTACTTAAACATGTATTTTTTTTACAAAAAACCTGCATAATACATTGATTATAAATAAATTAATTTCATCATCTTTTTAACAAAAAAACCATTTTTGTTCCATTAATAATAATCAGCATACAAGATTCCAGAAGCCGGTATATCCAAAAAATTGAATGAGTATTTGAAGAAAACGTACCGACCGGTGAACTCTTCTGAAGGTAAAAAATAATTAACTCAACATTTTCCTGGATAGAGGAAGCTTTATCAGGACGCTTGTTCCCTGGTTTTCGGCAGACTCGATGGCCAGGCTCCCTTTATTCACTTTAACCAGGTCATAGCAAAGGGCAAGGCCAAGGCCGGTGCCTCTTTCGCCTCTAGTACCTTTGGTAGAGGGATGGAGCGGCTTATTTAGTTTTTCGAATATAGAGGGTTGGATTCCTACGCCGGTATCTCTTATCTGCAAGTGGACGTAGTCGGCAGTTTCTGCGGCCTTGATGTATACCTTGCCTTCCTCTGGAGTAAATTTGATGGCATTACTAAGGATATTGCGCAGGATGATGCTGAGCCCGTTCTCATCGGCAAAAACGGACAAGGTTTCCGGAACCATCTGTTGTACTTGAATCTGTTTTTGCTCCATTAAGTTATCAAAAAGCGGGAGGACCTCGCCCAAAAGTTGGGCGACATTGATATTGCTGGGTTGGTAAGAGAGTTGAGATTTTTGAGCCAGCCCCCAGTAGAGGAGGTTATCCAGAAGCAGGCTAAGTTTTTTGGAAGATTGTTCTAAAGCACGAAGGAATTTGATACTTTTTTCGATCTCTCCTTTTTCCAGCAGATAGCGTATGTTGGCTTCAATGCCCTGCATAGCGGTTAGGGGGCTTCTCATTTCATGCCCGATGACGGCAAATATTCTATTTTTGATTTCATTGAGTTCCAGCAATTCCCGGGTTTGTCGGTCTACTTCTTCCTGCAGCTGTTGTTCTGCCGCCCGAAGCCGGGCTTCTCTCCAGTGCAGAACCAGGTAAAACAAAACCAAAACCCCGGCAACAAACGAAAAAATAAAACCCGGAGTCACAAAAAAAGGCGGGGCGACATGGATGTCAATACTTAATTGTCGGCTGGACCACAAGCCTGAATAATCGCGGCCTTTTAGATGGAGTACATATTTCCCTGCCGGGAGTCGGTTGAAGCGGATCACATTTTCATCTGTAAATTGCCAGCTTTCATCAAAGCCCTCTATGGAGTAGGCGTACAATTGTTCCTCCGATTTAAAATAATCCGTCAGAGTAAATTCCAGTTCGAGCCCGATATATTGATGCGGCAGTTCAATACGGCCGTTGTTCCGGAGTTCTGACGTTCGATCTTCCCAATGTTCTCCCGTGGCTCCCAGGTATCTGTAATGTAGGATTCGAGGCATAATATCCGGATTATTCAATGGGACCTCATCCGGGTAAAAGGAGATAAAGCCGTTCAGGCCTCCAAAGAGCAGCCGGCCGTCACTCATTTGTTGATGAGAGGCGGTATTAAATTCTTCGTGAGGAATACCATCCTTTTTTTCATAGGTGGTGATCTCGTAATTTTGTTTATTCATCCGCATCAGTCCAATATTACTGGGCAGCCACAGGTACCCATGCTGATCTTCATAAACGGAATAGATCACGTCATTAGACAACTGGTGTGTTTGGGACGTTAGCTGAGTAATTTCATCCTTTTGTTTATCCCATTTGATTAGCCCTCCTCCTTTACTGGCCATCCAGAAAACACCCTGGTCGTCAATGTGCAGATGTAAAAGGTCCTTATATGGGAAATGATCAAAATGAGCCTGTATTCCTTTTTCCTCGTCCCATAAAATAAGGCCCCTATTCGTGATTAGCCACAGGCCTTCCTCCGTTTCGCGAAAGCTTCGGATCTCCGGGATTTTATTTTCACCTAATGAACCATCCAAATAAATAGAATGATATTTAACAATATTTTCGGTAGCTGGTAAATACTCGTACAAGCCCCTGCTGGTACCCAGCCATACTCTTTTAGTTTGGGAGGAACGGTACGGGATGGGATATTCCCCCAGCGAGTCCAGCATAAAGTGCTCTATGGTAGCAACTTCTGGTAATTGAGCATCAGCCAGGATTAGTTGCCGGCCGTAGGTTCCCAGCAGCACCTGATCGTTCTCCAGGTAGATACCGCCGTAAGATTGAACAAGAACCTGATTCCCGGAATTGGCCAGGATAGCACCAACTTCCTCTTTTGTTTCAAGATCAAAGATGTGCATGCCGGTGGTTGAGTTCACCCATACTCGGTTGGCAGACAAGGGAATGATGGCTCTTGTACTTGCGTTAGAAGGTTTAGCAGAAACTAAATATTGCTGAAAGGGGTTGATGCGAATATCCAGGATGTAAAGGCCATTCGTAGAAGGCAGCCATATTTTGCCGGTCCGATCAACGAGTATATGGCCTTGAGGATCATAAGCAATTTTATCAAGGCTTTCCTGAGGTGCCTGGTAGACCAGTTTGCCGGAATGGTCATATAATAATAGTTGTAAGAGCCTCTCAGAATTCACATTCACGACTAAAATTCCTTCCGGGATAGAGATAGTTTCACAAACTTTTAACTTGAAGCCGGGCCGGTTGGGGGTGTAGGGCGATGAAAAATTCTGCTGTTTAAAAAAGTTACATAGGGGTTTTCCTCTTTTCTTATAAAAACTGAGGGAAAAGGCCTTCTCAGTTTTTTCTACCAGGCCTGTTATCCAGAGTCGTCCATGATCATCTACCTTCAAATCGGACAGGAGCTCGATACGCAGGCTATCAGAGCTAAGGATATTGCCAAAGGCATTGACTTCCAGCAGTGTGTGTCGTGTGAGCAGCCAGAAAGTAGAGTCGGAAGCTGCAATACCGGCCTGAATGTTCTGATGATTCGGAGAGGAAAAAGCCTGCTGAAATGTGCCGTCAAAAAGGTACAAGGAGCCGTCAGCAGTAGTTATCCATATACGGTCTTTGTTGTCATTTTGCAGATAAGTAATTTTTGCATACATCAGTTCAGGAGGCACGCTATAAACCTCCTTAAGAGGGCGGAAGGAGGAGGCCCCATCCACTAATACATCGATACTATTAAGCGTATAAAGAAAGGTCAAATTATGAACGGCCCAGATATTTCCGTTCACATCCAGGAGTACTTTGCGGCAAAAATCATCCAGCAAATTGGCGTTTTCCCGGTTGAATGTGGTGAAGCTTCGGCCGTCGTAACGGTTTACGCCGAAATTTGTGCTCACCCAAATGTCGCCGGAGCGATCCTGAATGATATTATAACAAAACCGGCTGGAGAGGCCGTCCTCTACAGTAAGGTGATCTGATTCAAATATGTATTCTTGCGCCCAGAGTACCTGGCTACTTATTGAACTTAAGGTTAGGACTAAGCATAAAAAAGCCTTCATTAACTTTCACGCGTTTCTGTTAAGTAAAAGGGCCTTAAAATGTCCGTGTCTTAAATATTTGGGTTCTGAATGGGTTTCAAACTTCTGGCTTACTTAAGACAGGGCCGGTAAGTTGAACACCCATTTATATAAAAATTGTATTTGTAGAAACCTGGGGAGGTATGAGCCGTAAAGACACCATTTTTGATTCCAAAGCAGGAGACCCGGCAAACATACCAAACTTATGTCAAGTAAAAAGCTTATGATGGTGAAAGAAAATCTAATGTATTTTATCCTACTTTCTAAATTAGCGTATTGCAAACCTGGAGGGATATAGTAACATTACATGATACCATGAATATACGAGGCTCTTAATTTTTTGATTAAAAACAATCCAATTAATATATAAATCGAGATTATTTAAAGACGAACTCCCAAAATAAAGAAGCCGGCAAATTTATTTACCGGCTCCGTTTCTAAATTAAAAACAAGAGGGAACTTTCAAAATCAGCATGGACCGATGGTATCTATAATGATAATTGATTGGTCCGTTTTTGTTGTTAAGAATAAAGGTGGCATTTTTGTAAAATGGTTCATGACTTATGATTTGTATTAAAAAAAGCGGTAATAAACTTACTTAAGGTCTATAAAATTCAGAATCATCTCCCAGAGATCTTCGAAGGGGATAATCTCCACTTCGGGGCTTTGATGATCCAGGCTCAATGGTGTGGCCTTTAAGCTCTGAATCAGTTTAATTGAATTTTTATGTATTTTTTTTTGATCAAAATGATATTTTGGAATAGAGATCAGTAATTTAAAAAAGTAAAAACTCCGTAATGTTTTGGGTTGCTTTAGGTGCCGGTAAGCGTATTGTTTGAGCGCTTCCTGTTGTGCCTCTATCTTTGCCCAGCGTCCTTTCTGTAGGTAATGTAGTTGTTCAATGACCTTAATGGAGGCATTCAGGCCGCCCTTATCTTTAGAAGTATGAACCGTTTGGTTTAAGAATTTACCAATGGGGAATTTTTTAGTCTCTACATCCGGCCAGTTGAACTTGCCGGCCTGATGAAGAAAGTGAAAATAGTATTCCAGGATCAGCCAATACTCCCTTCTGTCATTGGGCAGGGTCTGTAGTGCTTTCGCCTGGCTGGCTGTACTGAATATGTCAAAGGCCAGGGCATATTTTTTTAGTTGAAGGCCTAGAATAACAACAGCTTCTTGGTATTTGAACCAATTATAGGTACCTAATTTAAAGAAAGAAGGTTGTTGTCGACAAAGTTGCTCATATTGGTCCGGAGGGAAGCTCTTTAACTGAATACTGCAGATTAATTTCTGATAATAAAAGGCTTCCAGTGGCTTTTGCGCGGTATATGTTTTTTTTTCAAAAAATGTGATGCTCTCTTCACATAGTTGGAGCGCCTCTTCAATATCCCCTTTGAAAGTTAAAATATTCAAAATGGACAGCCGGCCATAAAATTGAATATTGTAGGAAGCGGATTGATGTAAAATGGGGTTGAGCTTTGGGGGGATTCGATCCAGTTGACGAATGACTTCGGTTTTGCCCAGTTTTGACTGGGTGATCAGGTTGACGGTGTTGATGTAGGCATTCTCAGCTACTATTTCCAGTTTATACTGCTGAAAATACTCTTCAAATAAATTATTGTATTGGAGGTACTGTTTATGATCTCTTTCCAAGGTTCCGAAATGCATTTTAAGCATTTTACAGACATCCATACAAAGAGAGGTAAACTCATACTGCCGGGCATACTTTAGTACTTGTTTTGCCATTTGGATGGCCGTATGTTTGGCGTTTAGGGCCATGATCATTTTAGAAGCGGCCCACTTTTTGTGGCATTCCTGAAAAGCGCTCTTGCGATCGGTATAAGCCGGCCGGCTGTCATTTTGCAAAAAAATTAAACTGACAAGGCGATTATGCAAGCCGGCCTTCAGTTTCCGGAAAGGCCCGCCAGCCTGGTCTGTTTGAAAAATATGCCGGGAAGCCTCCCGGTCATCCGAAAATTTCCGCTCGTAAAGACCATGATATAACATACCCATGTTGGATTCCTCCGAAAAGGGAAATCCCATCATCCTGATGGCGCGCAATCGACGGGGGGACATTAAATGAATTAATTCTCTGAGGGCTTCCATAATTCCTTAAATTTACAATGCGCTCGCCGTATTAACGGACAAGTTGTTGGCCAGATAAGATTGGGAATAAACAGGAAGGCTTCGAACAAAAGAACGGCAATACCCAGAAGTTTTTTTTCTGAAATCGTTTTTCATTGTATTTCTATTTAAAGCGTTTCTATTATACGGCTCTGGGAAAATTACAGGATCTTGTTTTGGAAGGAGGATTACCCTTGATATCTTGCAAGATAGCGGAAGTATACTTTTTTTTCACTACATCGATATGTGAAAAAAGTGTAGTATATAATGTAACATGCGTCATTATCATAAAAAAAATTAAATTAACCCTCATCTTTCATCAATTAAACTAAAAATATGCTCAACATCATTTTAATTGACGACGATGAAGCAGCCTCTATGTCTATACAGCTTTTTTTAGAAAGACAGAGTCTTGTTCAACAGCTTGAACACTATACTTCTTTGGGCCAATATTTTGAAAATATGGATATAGCCCGGGGGGCACCTTCTTCTCAGGAAATCATCCTATTAGACATAGAACTAGGTAACATTAACAGTATAGACCACATTAAAAAGATCAGACTACTTAATCCGGAGGCTAAGATCTTGATGTTGAGTGGCTTTTTAAGTCAGGAATATTTATATGAAGCCATTCGCAGGGGGGCCAGTGGGTATGTATTAAAAGGAGGAAAACAAGAAGCTTTGTATGGAGCCATCCAAGCGGTCAGTTCCGGACAGCATTACTATGACCCCCAAATAAGCTCAATTATTACCAAACTAATTTTTAACCAAAAAGACTTCTCTGAATCGCCGGAGTTCAAACAAGCAAATACATCTATTGACCTGACACTTCGGGAACTACAAGTTGTTCGGGGGCTGAAGGCCGGACAGACCTATCAAGAAATAGCCATCGAAAACAATCTCTCCATTAACACGATCCGACATTACATCAAGACGCTCTATCGAAAATTAAATGTGAACAATAAGATACAGTTGATCCAAAAGCTCAAGGGTTTTAAGGAGTGAAAACTTAGATTATCTACTTTAACAAACCAATAACAGCCAACTTATCCCCTTTTCTTATGTTTTTTATTGAGATTTATGTTATAATTAACGGAAGTTGTGTAGAAACTTCCGTTAATCATACAAATATCCGGACGAAAACAACTTAAACAATGCCCGCGACGCGGGCATTGTTTAAGTTGTTTTCGTTCAGCTACTCAAGAATATTCATCATAAAAACAAACCGAGAATGAGGGGAATAATCATAAGCCTGTTCTTTTTGCTGGTTACGGGAATTAGCCTGGCAGCACAGAACTCTCGACTGGCACAGAAATATTTCAGAGACGGCGAATTTGAAAAGGCGGCCTTTTTATACGAAGAACTATTCGAAAAAAATCCGGCCAACATTTTCTTTTTCCAACGGCACATTGAATGCCTCTTCAATTTAGAGGATTACGACAAGGCCGAAAAAGAAATAAAAAAGCAACTGCGCCGGGATGATCAGAATATCAACCTGTACGTGCTGTACGGACAATTACTGGAGCGGCAGTTCAAAGAAGAAGAGGCCGATGCTCAATTCGAGAAAGCTATTGAAGAACTGCCCAAAGACCGGTACGCGGTGATCCGGCTGGCCAATGAGTTTTCCAAGCTCACCAAATATGATCTGGCCATCAAAACCTATGAACGCGGCACCAAGCTGCTGAAGGATGACCAGATCTTCGCCTACTATCTCGGAGACTTGTACCGCCGCAAGGGGGATGTGCCTAAAATGATAGAATATTACCTCAACAGCATAGAAGCCAACCCTCGTCGACTGGAAAGCCTCAAAGCCATGTTCCAAAGGTATTTGCTGCCGGAAGATTACCGGGAGCTCCAAAAACAGCTGTATGCCCGCATTCAGGATGATCGGCAGTCTATTTACTATCCCGACCTGCTCACCTGGGTTTTTATCCAGCAAAAAGATTATCGCAGTGCCCTACGCCAGGTCAGAGCCCTGGATCGCCGACTGAATGAAAATGGAAACCGAATCTTCGAGCTAGCTGAGATCGCCGCCAACGACAAGGCTTACGACGCAGCTATTGAGGCCTATGAATTCATTGTAGAAAACAAAGGGCGTGCTTCTACCTATTACCTGGAAGCTAAAAAGCAGGCATTGTTGTGCCGCCGGCAAAAACTGGTGGACGGTTATGACTATACCCGTGAAGACCTGGCCAAACTGGAGGCCTTGTACGAAAGTTTCCTGGAGGAGTTTGGACGTTCGAAGATAACGGCCGGAATCATTCTGGAATTGGCAAAACTGGAAGCCTTCTATTTGAACGATCTGGATAAGGCGACCGACCTGTTAACTGAAATGATCAAGTTCCCGAGTGTCGATCCTCGAATTCAGGCGCAGGGCAAGCTCAACCTGGCGGACTACTATTTGATGCAGGGAGAAAGATGGGAAGCTACGCTTTTATATTCTCAGGTAGACAAAGACTTCAAAGAAGACCTTCTTGGCAATGAAGCCCGCTACAGAAATGCCAAGCTGTCCTACTATATGGGCGATTTTGAATGGGCGCAGTCGCAGTTTGACATTTTGAAGGCATCCACTTCCAAGTTGATCGCCAATGATGCTCTGGACCTTTCCGTATTCATTATGGACAACCTAGGATTGGATACAACTGAAGTGGCGCTAAGAATGTATAGTCAGGCTGATCTGTTGGTATTCCAAAATCGTTTTGACGAAGCTTTTGTCAAAATAGACTCTTTAATTGACTTATTCCCGGAGCACTCCCTGAAAGATGATATTTTGTATCTCAAGGCACAGATCTATAAGAAAAAACGGGATTATGAAGAGGCTGCCGTCAATTTAGAGGAAATTGTGGAGAATCATAAAGAGGAGATCAGAGCAGATAATGCACTATACGAGCTCGCAGAGATCTATGAGATCCATCTGGGAGACAAAGAAAAAGCCCAATCTTTATATGAAACGCTGTTCATAGATTTTTCCAGCAGTACCTTTGCGGTAGAAGCCAGGAAAAAGTACAGGATACTTCGAGGAGATAATATTCAGTAACATAAAAAGAGGCTGTACTCCCTTAGTGGAAATACAGCCTCTTTTTGTATTTCTTCAATTATTTTACTTTCATTGCCCGGCTAACGCTTAAGCTTTTTCTTCCTTTAGCTCTGCGACGGGCGATTACCTGACGGCCATTCTTTGAACTCATACGTTTCCGAAAACCATGCTTGTTAACTCTCTTCCTTCTAGAGGGTTGGTATGTTCTTTTCATTTCTTCTCTATTTTCTCTTGAAAAAGTGGCACAAAGGTAAGCTGAATTCTACAATTTGACAAATTAAGGCAGTTTTTTGATTCATTTTTTTAATGGGCGGTCTACTTTGATAGGCAGGAACGCAGAAAACTACGGTTTTCCAGGTTCGAGCTTAAAAGAAGGAGACCGCCCCCCTTTGTCCGTATTACACGGTCATGATATCTTTTTCTTTGGCTTCAATCATCTCATCTACCCTCTTGACATGATTGTCCGTCATTTTCTGAATTTCTTCTTCCCTTCTTTTACCCATATCCTCTGGGTAGCCGGCTTTGATGGCATTCTTAATGTCATCCATTGCCTGGCGGCGAGCACTACGGACGCCCACTTTGGTGTCTTCTCCCAGCGCTTTAGCCTGCTTGACCAGATCTTTACGGCGATCTTCTGTGAGCATAGGAATTGTGAGTCGAATTACCTCCCCATCGTTCTGTGGAGTAATGCCGATATTGGCTTCCATAATCGCTTTTTCAATGGCAGGGATAATATTGGCCTCCCAAGGTTTGATGACGAGGGTTCGCGAATCAGAAGTAGTTATGTTAGCCACCTGACTCATAGGAGTAGGTGATCCATAATAAGGCACAAGAATGTCCTTCACCATAGTAGTTGAAGCCTTGCCGGTTCTCACCTTCACTAATTCCTTTGAAAGGTGGTCGATGGAATGGTCCATCATTTCCTTGGCTTCTTCCATTATCATATCAATTTCTTCTTGATCCATAAGATTTAAGTTTTGGTTCTTGTTGAAACTTTATAACTGAGGCCTCGCCTCAGTTATTTCTTTTAATCATCGTTTGTCATCGCAAGATAACGCATTAAGAAGAAAATTAATAGTGCTAAGGCATTCAAAGCGGCGGCTACATACGTCATAGCAGCCCAATGCAGGGCATCTTTAGCACCTGAGTATTCCTGGCCGCGGGCTACAGAGCTTTCGTCTAACCAAGCCAGGGCTCTGCGGCTGGCATCAAATTCGACGGGTAAGGTAACCAGTGAAAATAAAGCAGTCACCCCAAAAACGGCTACTGTTAATAAAAGAACAGTAGGGTTATTTGCCAAGCCAAACATACCGAGTCCGGCCATCAGCAAAAACTGCTGCGCCCGGGTAGCAATATTCACTACCGGTACAATAGCAGAACGAAATTTTAACCAGGTATAGGCCGTTGCGTGTTGTACGGCATGTCCGCATTCATGAGCAGCCACTGCCGCAGCTGATACGTTTCGCCCCCGGTAAACATCCGGACTAAGACTGACTGTTTTACTAATTGGGTTGTAATGATCGGTTAGGGTACCTCGGCCTTCCACAATTTTCACATCGTGTATGCCGTAATGCCGCAGCATGGTTTCAGCTACTTCCCGTCCACTCATGCCATTGCCCAAACTAAACTGCTGATAATATTGGAATTTCCGTCTCAGCTTATTACTCAAATACATTCCAATCCCAGTGAAAATAAGGGTAATAACAATGTACCCTGCATAACTGCCTGAAAACATATACTTTTGTTTTTAATAATCAATAATAGAAAACCAATTGAACCGGTCAACTACTATTATTAAACCGCTAAAAGGTTTTTTGGATTAATCACCCATAGCAGATGTCCTGCCTTTTGTCGAAAAACCGGCCTCTTTATTAGAGACTCTTCATCCAAAAGAAAGTCACATAAAGAGTATCGATCTGGCTTTTCATTATAACTGATGTTACGCACTTTTGAAAAAACATGTAGTGTGCCGCTGCGCCCAGACGGGCCGTATGGTTGCAGCTATATTTGACACCCATCTGGGGTTGTGTAAAAACTTCTACCTGTCGGCAGACAGGCGTTCCTCGTTTTCACCCACCCCATTAAATTTTATTGGGGAGGTCGTTTTAAGAAAAAAAACAAAGTTTTTTTTCTTAAAACGACCTCCCACCCGCCTGCCGGCCGGCAGGAAAGAATATTATTGGTTGTGTAAAAAGTCCGAAGGACTTTTTACACAACCCCACCGTAGGCAAGAAGCTGTCACCGCTTCGCGGTTTATGGAACTTAGCTTAGACTATTTCGTAATCTTATCAAACCCGGTATAAGTCTGTAAAACTTTTGGAATAGCAATACCATCCGGCTGCTGGTTATTTTCCAGCAAGGCTGCCACGATCCTGGCCAGAGCCAGAGCGCTGCCATTCAGGGTATGCACCAATTGATTTTTGCGTTGTTCGTTTTTGAAGCGCAGCTTCATCCGGTTGCTCTGGTAGGTTTCAAAGTTAGAGACAGAGCTGACCTCCAGCCAACGCTTCTGGGCGGCTGAATATACTTCAAAATCAAAAGTAAGGGCAGAGGTAAAGCCCAGATCGCCTCCACAAAGACGAAGGATGCGGAAGGGTAGCTCCAGCTTATTGAGCAGGCCCGCCACATGCTGCAACATCTCTTCCAGGGCTTCATAAGAGTGATCCGGATGCTCGATCCTGACAATTTCTACTTTATTAAATTGGTGGACTCGATTTAGGCCGCGCACATGAGCCCCGTAAGAACCGGCTTCTCTTCGGAAACAGGGTGTATAACCCATTAACTTAACAGGCAGATCACTTGCTTCAAGAATCTCATCCCGGTAAATATTCGTAATAGGTACCTCGGCCGTTGGAATAAGGTACAAATTATCTTTTCCAACATAATACATTTGCCCTTCCTTGTCAGGTAACTGGCCGGTGGCCCGGGCTGTATCTTCATTCACCAGAATAGGCGGCATGATTTCCTCATAGCCCGCCTTTTGGCCCTCATCCAGGAAGAAGTTGATCAGAGCACGCTCCAGGCGAGCGCCGTAGCCGCGGTAAAGCGGAAAGCCGGAGCCTGTGATCTTTGTACCCAACTTCAGATCGAAAAGGCCGTATTCCTCTGCCAATTCCCAGTGAGGAATAGCCCCTTCATACAATTCAGGTAAGGGATCTGCCCAGGCTTTGTAAACTTCGTTATCCTCTTCGGTACTACCAGCCGGCACCGACGGATGCGGTACATTCGGAACCTCCAACAGCATGGTATTCAATTGGTCAATCACACCTTTCAGTTCCTCTTCTACAGTACTGTATTCCTCTTTAAGGGCATTGACCTTTTCGCGTAATGCTTCTGCCTCGTCGCGCTTTCCGTCTTTGAATAACTGACCGATCTGCTTGGACATTTTGTTACGCTCTGCAAGAGAATTGTCTAAATTTGTTTGTAATTCCTTGCGTCGATCATCAAAATTGATGATCTTGTTTATTATTTCGATGTCCGCTTCTGGAAAGTTGCGCACTTTTAAGCCTTCTATAATACGCGTCTTTTGTTCTCTAATAAAGTTTAGTTCCAACATAATTTAGGAAGGTGTATTTAATTTCTTAAGTAGAATTTTAAACTTTTTTCGCAAATATACTATTTGAATATTAAAAATTAAGTGTATTTTTGCGAAGTAAATACGCGATGAAGCACACCAGACTACGACATCTTTAATGTCAATTTTCAATTCAGTTGTGTTCAATTCCTTTTTTTTCCCAATACAACAAATTTTCTAAGAAAAGAGGTTTTAAGCATATAGGCGATATTTGGTAGTAATTTTCATATATGAGTATTCCTACATATACAATTCCACAATATTTTTTTTATTCATCAAATCAATTAACCTACACCTGAATACAGTTCAGGTTATCTTCCAAAATAAAAGTATACTATGTTCGATATTTTGCAGTTGAATGACATGCTCGTTCCCGAATTAAGAGAACTGGCTGAGCAACTAGGATTAAAAAACTACAAGCGATTAAACAAACAAGAGCTTATTTACAAAATCCTCGATCACCAGGCCGTAGCCGGTGAAAATCAGTCCTCTGATAAGGCCGATAAAGACAAAAACGAGTCCTCCTCTAAAGACCGCCCCGCCAAGCCTTCCCACAAGACAAAAAGCAAGAGTAAAAATGAACCTTCTCCGCAAGAGGAGCAAACCGATGATGAAAATCAGGATTCAGGCAAATCCCCTGACCGGAAAAAACGCAGTCGGAGAACCAATTCCAAAAATGACTCCGATTCAGGAAGAGAAGAAAACACTCGGAACAATGCAGAAGATCAACGCTCCTCTGCTGATGCTCCTACTAGAAGAAGAAGCAACAAAGAAGAGGAACCAAAAGCACCCAAAGAAGAAAAGTTCGACATTGAACTCGATGGAATTATAGAAGGAGAAGGTATTCTGGAAATGATGCCGGACGGATACGGATTCCTTCGTTCATCTGACTATAATTACCTGACCTCTCCGGATGATATTTATGTATCTCCGTCTCAGATCAAACTTTTCGGGCTCCGCACCGGCGATACCGTCAAGGGGGCCATCCGCCCTCCAAAAGAAGGGGAAAAATATTTTGCCTTATTGCGCGTATCCAAGATCAACGGCGTGGAACCACAGGAAATCCGTGAGCGCGTACCGTTTGATTACCTGACGCCTCTGTTCCCTTCCGAAAAATTCACCCTGACCTCTTCCCCTACAGGTAGAGATTACGGCAACCGAATGATCGACTTGTTTACGCCGATCGGGAAAGGACAGCGTGGTTTGATCGTTGCACAACCCAAAACCGGTAAAACTTTCTTACTTAAAGATATAGCCAACGCCATCGCAAAGAACCATCCGGAGTGCTATCTGATCGTGCTGCTGATTGATGAGCGCCCTGAAGAGGTGACCGACATGAAGCGCAGTGTTCGGGCAGAAGTAGTCGCTTCTACTTTCGACGAGCCGGCCGATAATCACGTTCGGGTAGCAGGCATCGTCCTTGAAAAAGCCAAGCGCTTGGTCGAAAGTGGTCATGACGTATGTATCCTGCTGGACTCTATCACTCGTTTGGCTCGTGCCTACAACACGGTGGCTCCTGCTAGTGGTAAAGTATTGTCGGGTGGTGTGGAAGCTAATGCCCTGCACAAGCCTAAGAAATTCTTTGGTGCTGCCCGTAATATTGAAGGCGGCGGATCATTAACCATCCTCGCAACAGCCCTGATTGATACCGGCTCGAAAATGGACGGTGTGATCTTCGAAGAGTTCAAAGGTACCGGTAATATGGAGCTTCAGTTGGATCGCTCACTGGCCAATAAGCGCCTCTACCCAGCCATTGACCTTACCAAGTCAAGTACTCGTCGGGAAGATCTGCTATTCGATAAAGACACATTACAGCGCATGTTCATCCTGCGTAACCACCTGGCTGATATGAAGCCGGATGAAGCCATGGAGTTCCTGCGTAAGCACATGTTACAAACGTCCAGCAATGAGGAGTTCCTGACTTCTATGAATGGATAATTCTCAGAAGAGATAAAGAAATAAAGGCTATTTCATCCGGTGGGTGGAATAGCTTTTATTTTTTATTCATATCCTCTATAAAACCCTTTAATCTCTGATCAATAGAAGCCGGATCCGTATCATACTTAGGAGCGGTCGTTCCATTTCCAGGAAATTCTTCCACATGCATAGTAGTGGTCGGGAAGGCAAAACGAACGCCCAGAGTTTCACCTAACTTCAAAATTGACAGAAGGATATCCTGCTTGCCCTCCAACTCTTCCGTCCAGGTAGGCGCTTCAAAAAAAGCATAGAAAAGAATATCCAAAGAATGAGCTCCCATAGCATTAAAGTGTACTTCAAAGGCATCCTTTCTGGTTTTGGGGTGGTTTTTAACCAGTTCCCGAAGGCCCTCAACAAATTTCTCTACCAACAAAGGCGGCGTATCGTAAGTAAGCGAAATGGTTGTTTTAAACCGTCGATAATTGCGCAGCCCGTAATTGTTGATCACCATATCGGCCAGCTTGCCGTTAGGGACATAAACCAGCGAATTCTCAAACGTCCGAACGCGCGTAGAGCGAAAGCCCACTTCCTCAACAGTACCGTCCACCCCTGAAAAATTGATCCAGTCGCCTATCTGAAAAGGCCGGTCGAGAAAAATAGTCAGGGACCCAAACAGATTTTTCAGCATATCCTGCGCGGCCAGCGCCAGCGCCAGGCCTCCAATGGAAATACCTGCGATCAGGGCCGTCACATCCACCTGCAACACTCGTAAACCCTGAATGATCCCAATGCCAACGATGATCGCCTGCAGTGTTCGTTTGATGATAGGAACGAGTTGCTCGTCCAGCTTGCTTTCTGTTTTGAGTGTGTATTGCTCTCCGTAGGTAATGAAGACCGAAAGAATATTCATGATCAACATGACTATGAATAATATCGTTAGTAACTTAATCACCACAATGGCAAAGTGTGAAGATTCAATTGGCAGCTGTAAAGGAGGCAACATAAACCGAAAGAAGCGCAGCAAGATCAACAGGCTGACAAACCTGGCTATCTTTCGAACCAGATCTTTTTCGATCATCGAAGGAAAACGCTTGGAATTGCTCAGGCGCTTTATGATCGGATTCAATATTTTTGATACTACAACGTACAGCAACAAACCGGCAATCAGCATTATTAACAAACCCAGATACTGCCACATGGCGAGGCCTAGTACTTTGGATTGCCCCCACTTAGGAATTAAATTGAGTAGCAGGTCGGCACCCCATGGGTACACTTTTTTGTGCAATGCTGGAATAGCCGCCACCGTTTCTTGTGAATAATACCAGCGGCCGTCAATTTTTTCTACATAAATTTCCGGCAACTCTTCTGGAAAGATGGTATAAAAATTTTCTCCACTCAACGAATCCTGGCTGAAATCGGGATCTTGTGGGATCGTTCTAATCTGTACATATAAGCCTTCCCCATCAAAGATCTGCTTCAGCTTAATGGCCAGGCGCTGAGCCCGTTCCGGATCCGTAACATTGTACAGCGTTTGAGCAGCTATTTCCGGATGGTAGGTTTCTTCCTGTAAATAAAAAAGATGGGATAAAACCGTATTGTAGGGGCTTTCAAGGGTCACTTCGACGGTATCAAACTGTTGAGCAACCAAAGCTTTGGAAAAGCCGAACAGAATCAAAAACAAAAATGTAATCCGCCTGAACATGGTATCCAGTTTTTTGGTGTGCCGCTAATATAAAAATTGTTAGGGAGCCCAGGGGTGCTTTTAAAGTATTTCTAAAGACCATTTTTGCCGCCTGCCTGACCACTAGAATTAATCAGAAATACCTATGTTTGTTGTGACAAACGGAACTGATTTAAACTTATATCACCATGAATATCCAAAAATGGCTGCTGCTGGGCCTATTGCTCACCTTTTTTTATCCATATACTGTATCCGCACAAAAACTAGATCATGTTCAGGGCGAGCTGCTGATCATGTTCGATCAAAATGCAGATGTCCAAAGCTGGGCAAATAACCTGCGAAACTATAAAGGGCGAAAAACCGGACTGCAACTCAAAGAACAAATTTCCATCCCACTGAATATCTGGACAGTCACTTACGATTACACCCAGGTGAGCGGATATCGCCTGCTGGCCCATACCAAAGAGCAAAGCGAGGTGCTCGCCGCCCAGTTTAACCATTACACGGAACTTCGCAATCAGCCGAACGACCCGAACTACCCCATGCAGTGGCCGTTTCTAAATACCGGGCAAACGTCGGGTACCGCAGGTATAGACCTCGATATCGAGGCCGCCTGGGACGTCACCACAGGAGGCCTCACTCCCTCCGGAGATACCATCGTCATCTGCGTGATCGATGACGGCCTCGATCCGGGCCATGATGACTTTGCAGGCAACCTTTGGTACAACTATGCCGAAATCCCTAATAACGGTATTGATGATGATAACAACGGCTTTGTAGATGATTTCAGGGGCTGGAACGCCTTTTTTGATAATGATGATATTGATGACAACAATGTACATGGTACTCCCGTGGCCGGCCTGATCGGCGCTCGCGGGAATAACGGATTGGGAATCGCCGGCGTCAACTGGAATGTCAAGCTCATGATCGTGGCCGGCGGCGCTAACCGGGAATCCGAAAACATACAAGCCTATTCGTATGCCCTCACACACCGGCAACGCTACAATGAAACAGCCGGTCAGGAAGGAGCATTTGTAGTGGCCACCAACTTTTCTCAGGGAGTTCCTATTCCGGATGACGTAGACGAGGAGTTTCCTCTTTGGTGTGCACTGCTTGACTCGCTGGGTGAAGCCGGTATTCTTAATGTCGCCTCCGCTCCCAATGAAGAAATTAATGTAGATATAGCAAAGGACTACCCGGCCGATTGTAGTAGTGATTTCCTCGTCATGGTGACTAGTGTTGATGCTAACGGGCAGTATGCCGGGCGAGGATTTGGCAGTCAAACCATTGACCTGGCTTCCTTCGGAGAAGCCGTCTGGAGTACTACCAACCTTAACAGCTATGGCCCTGAAACCGGCACCTCTTTTGCGTCCCCACTCGTCAGCGGCGCCATCGGCTTGTTGTACAGCTCGCCCTGCTTATCCTTAAAAGCCATAGCTGACAGCGACCCGGCCTCGGCTGCCTTACTGGTCAAGGATTATCTATTTCAGGGCGTTGTGAAAGATGCCAGTTTGAACGGAAAAGTATTTGCCGAAGGATGGTTGAATATCAACAACAGCATCCAGCTATACCTAAACGCCTGTTCGGATTGCAACCCTCCTACCGGCCTGATTGCAGAAAACATTACCGATACGCAGGCTACGCTCAGCTGGAAAATAAACGACAGCATAACCCGAGTGGACCTGAGATGGCGTATTAGCGGACAGGGAAGCTGGACCGAAGTGCTGGATACGACTCCCAGTCTCCTACTGAACAATTTACAAGCCTGCACCACCTACGAAGTACAATTGAGAGCATTTTGCGGTGAAACAGATCTAGGATACGGCGACTCTTACTTTTTCAAAACCGACGGCTGCTGTGAGCCGCCATTTGATGTAGAGCCCATTCTGATCAATTCTGACCGGGCCCTGCTGGCCTGGACGCCCCTGCTGGCTGCACAGTCCTATAATGTGCGCTACCGCCCGCTCGGCAGTACGGAATGGCAGATCAATTCGACCCCTTCAGCCTCTTTGTTTATTTTCGGATTACAAAATTGTACACAGTATGAAGCCCAGGTGCAAACCGATTGTGGGTCAATGCTAACAGCATTTTCCTCTTCCTTTTTCTTTGAAACAGCCGGCTGCGGAGCCTGCCGTGATAATGATTATTGTGTGGTTAGGAATGCCAATAATGAAGGGGAATGGATCGAAGAGTTCCAGTTAGGTGATTTTTCTAATAAATCAGGAAAGGACGACACCCCTTATGCAGATTATACGGATATGGCGGGCCCGATATTGGCTATCGACAGCACTTATGAGGTACTGCTCATCCCGGGTTTTGACCCTCGCGCCTTTAGTGAATATTTCCGCATTTGGATCGACTACAATCAGGATGGTATTTTCAGCAGCAACGAATTGGCGCTCGACCCCGGCTCAGCCGTGAGAGATACGCTAACGGGCTCTATCGTCATTCCTTCCGATGCCGTGACGGGCAATACCCGTATGCGTGTCGTGATGAACTTCAACGTGGCCGGCAGTGCCTGTCAATTGTCCGGCAATGGTAATAGTGTACCCGGAGAAGTAGAAGATTACTGCGTTACTATTGTAGAAGAGATAGTTCCTTGTTGTGCCCCTACCATCGTCGATACGCTTAGCACCAGCCTGAGCGAATTAGAACTCGGATGGACAAGCGAGTCTTGCGGGACGACAGCTCATATTGTCCGCTATCGCCAGCTGGGGGAGGAGGAATGGCTCAATGATATCACTCAAAGTGGCAGCATTACCCTAACTGACCTAAGGGACTGTACCGCCTACGAAGTTCAGGTACAAGGTCTTTGCGAAGCTACTTTTTCTGACTTCACGGATACCTACGTTTTCGTAACAGCTTGCTTAACCGATACGGAGGGCCTTCAGCCGGATCCGTTTCAGCTGGAGGTATTTCCCAATCCGGCGAGCCAGTTTCTAAATATTTCCATTCAGCTCGACCAAAGCCAACAGCTTCAATACCGCCTTTTGAATGTCAATGGCCAGAGCGTGCTACAACAAACGAAATCACTAGCTGGTGGACAGCGGCAGTTTCAAATAGAGACGGGGCATCTTCCTAAAGGCTTGTATTTCCTTCAATTGGAGTCAGGAAAAGGGCTGTCTGTAAAAAAAGTGATGATTCAATAGAATTTGTGAATCCTGCTTGAAAAGCTGTATTTTACTTTTGAAGATGATGATGCTTGTCAAAAAGTGATGCCAAGCCCTCCTTCGTCGGGTGGATGCTGGGATGCTGATGCGGCCTGCAGCCGCATGATGCTGACGGTTGATCTTATAATAATTTGAGTTAATTTCTATTCATTGAGTGATAAACGAGCGTCCAGCATCCTTATGCCGCAGGCGTAAAATGCATCCCAGCATCCACCCGACGAAGGAGGGCCTAGCATCACAAGCAAATAAGCGCTATCTGATTTTGATATTACAAACAACATTTAATTGTCCATCATGCCAAATTATAACAGACGTCAGTGGCTTCAAAAAAGCCTTTTAGCCTCTTCCGCCATGCTGGTGGCCGGTCCGGCCGGTGCCTTAACCCATCCCCAACAACCCAAATCAAGCAAGGTATCCAATGGGCTACTCCGCCTCAACTGGAACGAAAACCCATATGGCCCTTCCGAAAAAGCTTTACAAGCAGTAATAGAAGGAGTCCGTGCAGCCAACCGATATCCGGATGCATTGGTCGGCGAGATGAAGAAAAAACTAGCGTCAAAATTTGGCCTGATGGCCGATCAGATCATCCTCACAGCAGGCTCCACGGAAGTATTGAGTTTGTTGGGTCAGCATGTAGGCTTGCAAAAAGGTGAAATCCTGACGCCCTGGCCTTCCTTCCCTACTATGATCCAGTTTGGAGAAGCCTGCGGAGCCAATATTCGAAAGGTTTCCCTGGATAAAAAAGACCGCCTGGATCTCAATCAATTAAAGGATAGTATTACGGATAAAACAAGCCTCGTTTTTGTCTGCAACCCGAATAATCCCACCTCTACGGAAGTTTCAACCAGCGACCTGAGATCGTTTCTCCGATCCGTACCGCAAAATGTCCTGGTTTGCGTAGATGAAGCCTATATAGAATATTCGAAAAAAGGAGTGGCGGGAAGTATGGTGGACCTGGTCAGCGAACTGCCTAATCTGATCATATGCCGGACCTTCTCCAAGGCCTACGGCCTGGCCGGCCTCAGAATTGGTTATGCTATTTCTAATAGTGCAAACATTGATGCCCTTCGACAAAGGCACCTCGGATGGGAATTATCGGCAGGTATTGCGCCTTTGTCCGGTGCCATGGCCGCTCTTGATGATGAGGCCTTCTTAAATATGGTCATCCAAAAGAATGAAGAAGGCCGCCAAATTCTGTACAAGGCCTTCAAAAAATGGGGCGTCGATTACAATCCCTCCTCTACTAATTTTGTGTATGCCCGTTCGGAAAAATTCCAGAAAAACGTCATCAGCGGTCTAGCTACACAAAATATCCTAATCACCAAGTGGCCGGACATGACGCATCATATTCGGATAAGTATTGGAAAACCGGAGGAGATGAGGCAATTTGTGGCCGCCGCCGAAAGCTTCCTGGTGTAAACAAAAGACAGACTTAGTACTCTTCGCGCTCGGTGTGTTGTTTTTTACAAACGGGATAGCCCATTTATTGGCAAGTATTTTCACTTTTTCTTATTCACCCGGACTTTTCTCAGGTATTTTGATCTATGGGCCTGTTGAAATTATTATTTTTCGGAAAATTCATCCTGGCTTAAGTCCTAATCAAAGATCCTTTGGAATTATTCTGGGATTGGGAATACTGGTGGTAGTTCACCTCATAGCTAGAAATATTTGAGGTGCCTTTATATGAAACTATGCCGGCTCTAATAAAAACATATAAATGAGATCCTACTTGAATCTTTTTTTATACCTACTTCTTTTTATCTTTTTTTTGACGCCAATACAACTCATGGGCCAACAACCTAAAGTACACATCCTCACCACCGGCGGCACCATCGCCAGCGTCAACGGCGCCCCTATGATTGACGGTCCGCAGCTAGTCCAGGCTGTACCTCAATTACTCGATTATGCAGACATCAGCGTAGAAGAATTCAGTAAGATCGGCTCCTCTAAGATGAACCCGGAAAACTGGCTCCAACTGGCCCGGCGGATTAACGAGCTGATAAGAGAAAAACCTGAAATAGCCAGTATCATTATTACCCACGGAACGGATAGCATGGAGGAAACTGCCTTTTTTCTCAACCTAACAGTTAAAACGAATATCCCCGTGATCATCGTCGGTTCGATGCGATCCTCCAATGAGATTTCCGCCGACGGCCCCGCCAATTTGTTGAATGCCGTTCGGGTGGGGATCAGTCCGGAAGCCAAAGGTAAAGGAGTACTGGTCGTGCTCAATGAGAACATTTCGGCGGGGAGGGATCTTATAAAGATAAACAATCGCCGGGTCGAAACCTTCAAAGCGCATGAGCTGGGCTACCTCGGTTTTGCCGACCCTGATACCGTTATTTTTTACAGAGCGCCTCTAAAGCCACATACCTTGAACAGTCATTTTGACCTAAGGGGAACCGAGCAGCTGCCCAAGGTCGACATTATTCAGGATTTTGCCGGCTTTGACCCCGAGATATTAGAGCTGATCGGACAAAGGGATATTGACGGATTGGTGATTAGTTCTTTTGCAGGAGGGCGAATGAGCTATGGAATGTTGGAGGGTTTGGAAAAAATAGCAGATAAAAATATCCCAATTGTTATTGCTTCCAGCATTAAACAGGGCAGAATTATTGGTAAACCCTATCGGGAACAGGGCTGGATAATCTCTCCGGACTTACCTGCAAATAAGGCCCGGATACTGCTGATGCTGGCTTTAACTAAAACGTCGGACAAAGGTGACATACAGGAAATTTTCAATACCTATTAAAAGTAAATAATTTAAGTAGCGATGTACACAAGATAAATTTCATTACAGGGGTTTAAATGGGTTGCGGCCAGGGGCCGCAACCCATTTAAACCCCTGTAATAGAAAATTTATTCGATTGTGAGCTTTATCGCAATTTGAATTAAATAATTATTTGTCCTTCTACTTTTTACTTTCTACCTTCTACCAAATTAATTCATCCAATAAATCCTACATCAAATTATGAAAAGAAGAGCAACTGCCGTTTGGACCGGCTCCGGGCAAGAGGGAAGCGGGCACTTATCAGGCCCTAGTGGCGTCCTTAATGAAACACCTTACAGTGCCCTAACGCGATTTAAAAATGAAGATGGCAAGGCCGGTACCAACCCCGAAGAACTTATCGCGGCTGCCCATGCCGGATGTTTTGCCATGGCGCTTAGCTTTGGATTAAGCGGAGCCGGTTTCCCTCCTGAAAAACTAGCTGTGAAAGCCACTGTCACCATTGAACGCCTAGAGGAAGGAGGATTTGGAATAACAAACATCTTACTGGATCTTACCGGAAAGGTAGATGGCATTGATGAAGCCCAATTCACAGAATTTGCCAATGAAGCTAAAAAAGGCTGCCCGGTATCCAAAGCATTAAGTGCGGTGCCGATTGATTTGGATATTACTTTTGAAGAATAATAAGGGTTAGGTAAAAACTGAAATTTTATAAAATTTCAGTTTTTACCATTTTTTTGTTTTAAAATTCATCTTTCAACATGCTCGACAGAAACAACTTCTCTAAAGAAGCCGAACTCGTCTCCCAATGGGTCCAAAATTATCTAAAAAACATCGATTCCTTCCCTGTCAAATCCCAGGTACAACCCAAAGACATTTACAATCAAATTCCGGATAGTCCTCCATTGGAGTCTGAAAATCTCGAATCTATACTTAAAGATCTCAATGAGATCATCCTGCCGGGTATTACTCACTGGCAACATCCGAACTACCACGCTTACTTCAATGCCAACAGCTCGGTAGAATCCCTGCTGGCCGAGCACATCACCACAGCCATTGCCGCTCAGTGCATGATCTGGGAAACCTCCCCGGCTGCGGCCGAGTTGGAAGAACGCATGATGGAATGGCTGCGCGACAACATGGCCTTGCCCAAAAGCTGGGAAGGCGTCATCCAGGATACCGCCTCTACTGCTACCCTGGCCGCTATTTTAACGGCCAGAGAGATCAAAACAGACTTTCGCTCTAATGTCGAAGGAGTGCCCAACAATCTGCGGGTATACTGCTCCAAGGAAACCCACTCTTCCATCGAAAAAGCCGTGGCCATCAGCGGGATCGGCACCAAAAATCTAGTAAAGATAGAGGTAGATGAAAAGATGCGCCTGATTCCTGAAGCCTTAGAGAAACGAATAGAAGCGGACATCGCCCAAGGGCTCGTTCCCTGTTGTGTAGTGGTCGCAATCGGCACCACCGGCACCGTAGCGGTTGATCCGCTGAAACCCATTGCCCGGATCTGTAAAAAACACGATATCTTCCTGCATGTGGATGCTGCCTTTGCCGGTACAGCCTTACTGCTGCCGGAATATCAATGGATGATCGAAGGTATTGAAGAGGCCGACGCCTTTGTTTTTAATCCGCATAAATGGATGTTCACTAACTTTGATTGTACCGCTTATTTTGTGAAGGACGTCCAGGCACTGGTCAAAACATTTGAGGTGCTTCCGGAATATCTAAAAACTAAAACCCGCGGCCAGGTTAATGACTATCGCGATTGGGGAATCCCGCTGGGTCGGCGCTTCCGGGCTTTGAAGTTATGGTTCGTCCTGCGCAGCTTCGGCTTGAATGGTATTCAGAAAAGATTGCGTGAGCACATTCAGTTAACTGAATATTTTGCCGAAAACATTAAAGCTTCCGGCAATTTTGAGCTGGTACTCCCTGCCTTTTTGAATTTCAGCTGTTTTCGCTTCCATCCACCGCATATTCAGGATGAGGAACAATTGAATCAATTAAACGAGGAGTTGGTCCAGCAAATCAATGCCAGTGGACACCTCTATCTGACGCACACGAAGATTAAAGGGAAATATGTCCTCCGAATGGTGATCGGGCAGACTTATGTGGAGCAAAAGCATGTTGATCATGCTTTGGAAGTGATTAAAAGCATGGCTGAGACGCTCGTGTAAAATAACCAGATTATACCGTTGGTGGCAGTCTCCGACTGCCACCAACGGTATAATCTGGTTATTTTACTTATCCATCCCCTTTTTTTGAAATCATAATAAACTGCATAACGATTATCCCGGCCAGGAAACCGATCCCCACCAGCTGAGCGATGTCCACTGCCCGAATACTCGATTCAGCGGACATGCGGCTGAAGTTAGCGATGGATATAAAAAAGAGTACAAGTAGGAAGAGTGGTAATTTATATTTTTTCATGATCGATGTTTTTTATGATGTTCAAAAACAAATCATTCTCTGGAAAAAACAATCTCCTCAATTTTAGTAGTTATTTCCATAATTGGATAAGGCCGGATATTCCCTAAAACAATAATAGTAAGTTGGTCATCCAGGTATCGATGTACATTGCAGACAAAGCCTTGCATGGTACCACCATGCCTCACCAATTTGCCTTCGGAAGCATCTGCCCTTACGTATTTCCTGACTTTAAATCCATAACCATATCCGCCGTATTGCTCCGGGTCTCCATCGAAAAGTAATCGTCTGGCTGTTTCTGAAAGATAGGAATTTTGGTACAATGCCTGATCCCATTTCAACAAATCTTCGCCCGTAGCGTACATATCGCCCGATCCGAGCGCATAGCCCATGTAGTTTTTCGCTGCAGGGATTAGTTTTTGGTCTTGTATTTCGTACCCTTTAGCTTTGTTATTAATTTGATCTCCTGATCTTTCCAGGCCTGAGTTTTTCATTTTTAAAGCCAGAAGGGTATGCGCTGTTAAGAACTCTTTGAAACTTTTCCCACTTACCTTTGCTACGATGGCTGCTGCGAGTTGATAATTCAGGTTGGAATACTGATACTGGGTACCGGGTTCGAAACTCAGATTGCACTTATTAATGATCCTGACCAGCTCTTCCTCTGAAAGGTCTTCATATTTCATATCTGCAATGCGATTTAAATGAGGTGGCAAGCCGCTCGACATCTTCAAAAGCAGATGCAGGGTCAGTTGTTCCCCTAATACCTTTTTTAGCTCCGGTAAATATTGGCCGATGGGCCTATGCAGATCCAATTGGCCTTGATCGACCAGTTGCAGGACGCTGACGGCCGTAAATGACTTAGTGGTAGAACCAATTAAAAAGCGGGTATCCAATTTATTTAATTCTCTATTTTCAGCATCGGCATAACCATAGGCCTTTTCAAATAATATTTTTCCTTTTCGGGCCACCAGTATGACTCCGCTAAATTCTTTTTTCTGATAATACCCATCCACTAAGACATCTATCTGCTGGATGGTCGTTTGTGAAAAAACAGCAAAAGGGCATAAAAGCAATAAAAAATGTAAAACTTTCATAAGTTGATTTTTGATTGGAAATAACATGACTTCAAAGCTAGGCAGCTAAAGTGTCCGATAAAAACCGATCTCGTTTGTATTCATGAATCAAAACCGATAACTATCCTTTATCTTTAATTCAAAAACCAATGAAGGCTTTGCTCACTTTATTTGCTGGTATGTGCATCTTCAGTTGTACCCCCTCAACAGCTCCCACCCAGTCCAGCTCTTCTTTTCCTTTAGATCCTTCAGAAATATTCATAACCAGATACTTCCCTGAAAATTCCAATAGACAAACCGTCTCAGCTCCTGAAGAGGTTTTGGCATTTGTTAAGAACACAGATCGAATCAGCAGCAACCGTTATTCGGATATGGTAGTGGACAGCCGGGGGAATGCTTACATCGCCTGCTTTGAAAAAAAAGAAGATGGACAGGATTATGTATTAATCACTAAAATAGCCCTGGACGGGCAAACTCTTTGGGAAAGTGGAACAGCACTGAAAGGCCGGGCCACAGCCATTACCATCGACCAGGAAGGTAATGTTTGGGTATTGGGCAGTTTGGAGGAGGGGCTACCAAGCCCGGGCAATATAGATCTGGAGCAAAAAAAGCCTTGCATCTTCATGGCTCAATTTTCTCCGGATGGGGCCTGCACCCGGCTGATCAGTAGTTCAGGAAGCGGCCGGGCCTTTAATATCCACATCAATAAGCAGCATGAAATAATGATCAGCGGGCATATGGGAAGTGAACTGAGCTTTGGGGAGACAAGCATTGAGAATGATACCGGAGACGACCAGGGTTTCCTAGCCCGATTTGATGCTCTGGGGCAATGTCTTTGGATAAAGCCCATTAGTGCCGCCATTTCCAGAATTAAAAGTGATTCGAAAGGTGATTTTTACCTCTGCGGAAGTTTTCATAAAGAACTAAGCTGGGAAAAGGACAGCCTTTCTACGGAGAGTCGATACGATGATGATGGCTTTTTAATGAAAATCGCCAGGAATGAAAAAGATCACTGGATCCGTAGGTTTGGGAAAGGTGGAGTTATAGAAACGGGATATGCCACCAGGGAAACCGCCACCGATATGTTTATAAACTCGAAGAATGAAATTTTAGTTTGTGCCATGCTGGATCTCTACGAGGAAGATCTTCCGGAAAAAGAAAGGGTTCGGCATTCCGATATGAGTATTCTTCATTACGATGCTCGGGGTACTTTAATCGATCAGACCTTGGTGGCTAAGCACCTGAGCAAACGTTCATCCAACTGCCTGACACAGGACATGCAAGGCAACATCTGGATTAGCGGCCACGCCCAGGCCTATACTCTTATCAATGAGCAAGCGCTTCCAACTGAACAGGATCAGCAGACCTTTTTACTCAAACTTTCGAGGGATAAAAAAATTGAGCAAATTATGCTGCCGCATCATCAAACCAATATGGCCTTTCGGGCAGCCTATTCCCTGGAGGATCGGGTATATTTCAGCGGTCATTTTCAAACTCAGCTCTCCATAAATGGTCAAACGATCCAAAATAATGGAGCACATGCCCTATTTTTTTATAATAAAAAAGTTATTGACTAATAAGTTTGATTAAGAGCCTAAGCGGGGCTGTTAAGTTCTTTGTATAATGGCTCCAGCCATGCGGCCCGTATGGGAGGAGCCAAATATCGGTAATAAAATCCTAAGACCTGGCCAAAAGCTCTGGAAGAGCGTTATATGCAAACAAACATGTCGTTTTATATGACGCTCTTCCAGAGCTTTATAAGAATTAAACATTGATGGTGCTTACCGATATTTCGCCTCTCTGAGGCTCTTGTTAATTAGAACTCAACAGCCCTGCCCGCTGGGGCTGCTTTACCAACCAGGCTATGTCCACAAGTTGATTGATTTGTACCTTCTTCACCTCACAATCAGTGATAAGTCCGTTACAGTCAGGTTTAAATCTGTATAAAAATTTTGATTGCGCTATATTTACAAACCTTCATCCATTTTTCCAAAACACAAACCACGCATTATGTCTACCGTAAAACTACTGGAATACTCAGAAGCCCCCGAAAGAGCACAAAAAGTATTCGACGACATCCAACAAACCCGGCAAACGGATTTTATCAACAACTTCTGGAAAGCCATGGCCAACCAGCCCAACACCATGGAAAGATTATGGAGTAACCTAAAAACCGTAATGGCCCCGGGAGCATTGGATGGATTAACCAAAGAATTGATTTATATTGCTGTCTCCATAGCGAATAATTGTGATTATTGCATCCACTCTCACACGGCCAATGCCTACGCCAAGGGCATGACCGACGAGCAATACGAGGAACTGATGGCCGTAATTGCCATGGCCCATCAAACCAACGCCCTGGCCACCGGCATGAAAGTGAAAGTGGATGAAGCCTTTAAAAAATAAATCATATGCCCAAAGCAGTTGTTGTACACCAAACCGGAGGACCAGAAGTGTTCTCCTATGAAGACCAGGAAGTCGGCCGGCCCGGCCCGGACGAAGTATTGATGCGCCACCATGCCATCGGCGTAAATTTTATCGACACTTATTTCCGCTCAGGCCTGTATCCCTGGAAGGGCAACAAGCCCATTATTGTTGGAGCAGAAGCAAGCGGAGAAGTGTTGGAAGTAGGAGAAAAAGTGGCTTGGCTGCGGCCCGGAGACCGGGTTTGTTACACGCTGCCCAATGGAGCTTACTGTGAAGCTCGATTGGTGAAAGCCAGCCAATTGGTGAAGCTGCCTGACAGCATCAGCCATGAAACCGCCGCCTCTACCCTGTTGAAAGGATTAACTGTTCATTATTTACTGCATCGAACTTTCCAGGTAAAGCCAGGGCAAACCATTCTCTTCCATGCAGCGGCAGGAGGCGTAGGAACCCTGGCCGGACAGTGGGCAAGCCAGCTCGGAGCTACCATTATTGGGACGGTTAGTACGGAAGAAAAAGCTAAAATTGCCAAAGCCAACGGATATCATCATACGATCAACTACAGAACTGAGAATTTCGTCGAAAGGGTCAAAGAAATCACCAATGGGCAAGGCGTCGACGTGGTGTATGATTCGGTGGGGAAGAATACCTACCCTCAATCTCTGCATTGCCTTAAGCGCCTGGGCATGTGGGTCTGCTTTGGGCAATCTTCCGGTCTGATTGAGAACTTTGAGCTACAGCACCTGGCACAAAACGGCTCTTTATTTGCCACCCGCCCGACCCTGTTCAACTACATTGCCACCCGAGAGGAATTGGAAGACAGTTCAGCGGCCCTATTTGATGCACTCGAAAAAGGGATTTTAAAAACGACCATCCATCAGCGGTTTAAATTGGAGGAAGCCGCTAAGGTACACGAGTTATTGGAAAGTCGGCAGACAAAAGGAGCGACCATATTAATTCCATAATCATGAATCCTTTTTCCCAAATGCGCAAAGTACTGGAATCTTTCCACCCCTTCACCGAAGAAGCCTGGAAAGATTTCAGTGCGCTGTTTACATCCGCAAAACTAAAAAAAGGAGAATATTTCGTTCGGGAAGGGACCCATAATGACAGCCTCGCCTTCGTCATTGACGGTGCATTACGCGCCTTTTATTTAGACCAGAACGGCAGCTTTTACAACAAAACCTTTTTCATCGAGGGCTCATTTGCTGTCTCCCTGGCCTCCATTCTGCAAGGCATTCCCAGCTTTCTCAATTTCGATGCCCTGGTCGACACACAGATGCTAGTCGGCCATTACAGGCAGCTAGAAGCCCTATTTGACAAGCACCGGTGCATAGAAACGATCACCCGCAAGATCATCGAATACGAGTGGGTCATCAAAAAGGAGCAGCGCGAGCTGCGCCTGGTGCTCAATGATGCTGCTGAGCGCTACGCCTACTTCAGGGAAGAGTATCCGGGCCTGGAGAATAAAATTCCGCAGTATCATATTGCCTCCCATCTGGGGATCACGCCGATACAACTGAGTCGCATTAGAGCAAGGAAAGGCTGAATAGGGCTCTAGTGATTTTGGAGTGTAAGCCAGTATTTTTAGAGTGGGGGAATCTTGCGTTAGTGACCTGGTGACTTGGAGTCACCAGGTCACTAACGCAAGATTCACAAAATTTTATTTGGCCGCAAGTCCTTGTCCGCTTTTGTCCGAAATTGTCCGATTTTGGCAGGTTTTGGCAGCCTAGGCGACCATGAATTTTGCCAGCCGGCCCGCACGCGCCATCCTACCTATCCTTTCCTTAACATAGGTTAATGCAATCCCGCAACTCTGTCTGCATCTTTGTACTGTCAACATTACCCAATTTAAAATCAGACCTATGAAAAAGCTATTGCTGCTACTCGCCTGCCTGGCAGGCCTGACCACCTCATACCTGCAAGAACCGGGCAAGCTCAATTTCAAGCGAGGCTTTGAAATAGGCCTGGGCTTTGGAGAGATCCCCTACAAAGGAAGTTTTAAGCCCAGCCTTACCTTTGGCTATCATTTAAGTGAGAAACTATACTTTGGCCTTATTTACCAACTCAAAGATCATATTCGGCGAGACAACAGCTCCTTCAACGCACAGTCGAGCCAGCTGGAGGGCCTGCTGAGTGCCAGGGAAGAGGTTGCCGGAAGGTTTTTACTACAAGGCCGATACAAGCCGTTCAAAAATGGCCCCTATCTTTCCTTTGGCTGGGTGTACAACGGCCGGGATCAGGAAGAAATAAAATTCGATGATCGTTCCAGGCTCATCAACGGCCAGGAATATGAAGGGGCGATTCAGGTCACCCAAACACGGCCCGGTGGGGGCGGTTTAGCCCTCGGGATCGGCTATCAGCAACATCTTGGGAATGGCTTTTCTATCCAGGCCGAGTGGACTCCCGCCTGGTTCACCCCTATACCAACCCCCGAATACCAATTCAGCGGCACAGCCGATTTATCGGTTGATGCGCGGACTTATCTCTCTGAAAAAATGACTGACCGTTTCCAGTCTACCGTAACCAACCGATACAAAGTTTTTCACATAGGCTTCGCAAAAAAACTATAAAACTACTTGCAAACAAAAACCTAATTATCATGACCATTCAAAATCAAAGCATACTCATCACCGGAGGGACCTCGGGCATCGGGAAAGCCCTGGCCCTTTCATTAAAGGATAATAATAAGGTAATCGTAACAGGCCGTTCCATTGAGCGATTAGAAGAGGCTCAGAAAAACGGACTGATCCCCATCAAAGCAGATCTGACAAGCCGGGAAGACCTGGACAAACTGGTTATGACCATTGAGCAGCAGTATCCGGAACTCAACGTTCTGATCAACAATGCAGGCATCCAGTTTAACTACCATATGCTGGAAGAAACGGACACACTTCAGCGCATCCATAACGAAATACAGATTAACCTGACCGGAACGATCCAGCTAACGCAATTGCTGTTGCCGGTACTATGCGCTAAGCCCTCGCAAATACTCAACGTCAGCTCCGGTCTGGGAGCGGTGCCCAAGACGGACGGCATCGTTTATTCGGCCAGCAAGGCGGGCCTGCGCAACTTCACCCGAGGGCTCCGCAAGATCCTGAAGGATCAGCCCGTAACAGTGATCGAAGTGATCCCACCTGTTACAGATACGCATATGACCTCGTCGCGAGAAGAGGATAAAATGCCGGTAGAAGAATTGATCGCTATTATTATTAAACAGTGGTCAAAGGGAAAGCAGTTGATCGCTCCGAGGAAAATAAAGCTTTTGCTGGGGATTAATCGCTGGTGGCCGGGATTGGCGGATCGGATAATCAAATGAGGGAGACATGTCATGTTTAGACATGACATGTCTTGCTAGTCAGAAGGGTACTTACTAACAAACACTTGATAATCAGACGAAGTGAATGTTAAAAAGGACATGACATGTCTAAGACATGTCATGTCCCTGCCACTGGCATATGTCATATCTAAAAATGACATATCTAAACAAAAGCTCATTCCACTACCAGTCACCAAGTACTTCCCAACGGCTGGGCATTTTCATACTACCCCAAACATATTTATTCCCCTGTAAAAAATCCTATCCCAGACTACTATGAGACGTTTTACTTTTTTTCTGTAACAAAGTACTTTTTATCAAGCAATTACGCCTTTTTTACGTGACTAAAGTCACTGACTATATTGGTAAAAAGCAGGAGCTTGAAGGTCTAAAAGTGGTAAAAAATGAAAGTAGATCCTAACATAGCCCTGAGTGATACAGGCTTCCTCTTTCACGCCTCCACAGGCGATTCCTTTTCCGTCAATCCTACCGGCTTGCGCATTCTTCAATTGGTCAAGTCCAGCAAAACAGTAGAAGAAATGGTGGCCGTACTAGCAGAAGAATATAAGGTGGACCCCGAACAGGCAGAAGAGGACCTGTTTGATTATTTGCAATACCTCAGGCAATTAAAAATATTGATCGATGAATGATATTACCGTAGCCGTAACGGCTTTAAACGCCATCGATAGTCCAGGGCCTGGAGTGGGCGTCATCCGCGCCTTGCGGGACTGCCCGGATTTTAAGGTCCGGATCATCGGATTATCTTATGAAAATCTGGAGCCGGGCATTTATATGCACGACCTGGTTGACAAAACCTACCAGATCCCCTATCCAACTGCCGGCAGCGAAAGCCTGAAAGCTCGCCTGGCCTATATCCACGAAAAAGAACAGATCGACGTGCTCATTCCTAATTTTGATGCCGAGCTTCCAAATTTCATTAAGATAGCTTCTGAACTAAAAAGCTGGGGTGTCCAAACCTATCTCCCCAGCATGGATAAATTTGAAGCGATCGACAAACTTCACTTACATGAATTTGGAGAAAAAGCCGGGTTAAAGGTTCCCAAAACGGTCTTCATTGCAGATACACATGACATCCCAGGCCTGGAAGATGAATTTGACTACCCTATGGTTGTCAAAGGGAAATACTATGAGGCTTATATCGCCAAAAAGCAGGAAGAGGTTTACAAGTATTTTTATAAGGTTTCCGAAAAATGGGGCCTGCCTGTAGTCATCCAGGAATTCGTTAGCGGCACAGAGATTGACATTGCCGGGCTTGGTGATGGACAAGGACAACTCATTGGAGCAGTGCCCATGCGAAAACTGTACATTACGGATAAAGGCAAAGGATGGGCCGGAGTGACCCTTAAAGATGATCGATTGCTGGAATACACTCAAAAATTTATAAAGGCTTCTAAATGGAAAAGCGGCTTTGAGCTAGAAATCATGCGTGACGATGAGGATGATGAACTATATCTCATGGAGGTCAACCCTCGCTTCCCAGCCTGGATATATACCACTGCTGCAGCCGGGCAAAACCTGCCGGCCGCCCTGGTCAAAAGGGCCGTTGGAATGGAGCAAGCTCCCTTCCAGGATTATGAAGTAGGTAAAATGTTTATCCGCTATTCCTGGGATCTGATCACCGATATTAAAGAATATCAGCAGATCGCCACCATGGGTGAATTGTAAGTTTTAAGGGCGCTCCATCCGCCTGGAGCGAATGAACCGCCTTCAATTAAAAGATATTGAAATGAACGATAAGAAAGCATACGAAAGGCCCAGCATCCAAAAACTCAATACCGGGCTAATGAATAAATTCGGCACTCGTACCGAATACAAACCCTTGACCCACATCGATGGGGTCCCGGTAAAAAAGATCGTGGAAGAATTTGATTCGCCTGTTTTTGTATTATCCGAAAAACAGATTCGGGAGAACTATCGCCGGATAAGGCGTTCCTTCACTACCCGATACCCCAAGGTACAATTCGCCTGGTCCTACAAAACCAACTACCTGAATGCCGTTTGTCGGATTTATCACCAGGAGGGCTCCTGGGCAGAGGTTGTATCAGGCTTCGAATATGGCAAAGCACTGGCCAACGGCGTGCCGGGCGAAAAGATCATCTTTAACGGCCCTGACAAATCAGAGGAAGACCTTCGGCTAGCGGTCGAGAACAGCTCCCTCATCCACATCGACCATCTGGATGAATTGTATACGCTCAAGCGGCTTTGTGAGAATTGTGACCAAAAAGCTCAGGTAGCCATTCGCGTGAATATGGACACTGGCGTTTATCCCCAATGGGATCGTTTTGGCTTTAACTACGAGAACGGGCAAGCCTGGGATGCGATCAATAAGATCATGGCTTCTCCAAACTTACAAATGGTTGGCCTGCATACCCACATCGGGACCTTCATGCTGACGCCTTCTGCTTATAAGGTAGCTGCTCAAAAGCTGATAGATCTATATCTGGGCATCCAGCGCAAGTTCAATCACCGCTTATCTTACATCGACATGGGGGGTGGTTTACCTTCTCCTAACAATCTGAAAGGGGCCTATTTATCCGGCAGCGACCTGGTACCGCCCATTAATGATTTTGCCGAAAACATTGCCTCCGCCCTGCTCAACAGTGAAATTCCCATCGATGAGTTGCCGCTATTGATCATGGAAAGCGGCCGGGCCCTGATCGACGAGGCCGGCTACCTGGTCGGATCTGTACTGGCCAATAAACGCCTGTCGAACGGCAAACGAGCAACCATTATGGACTTCGGGGTGAACATCCTCTTTACGTCCTTCTGGTACAATCACCGCATTAGCCCGGCTCAGCCTTTTTCCCAATATTCAGAAGAGATGGAGGTATTTGGGCCGCTGTGTATGAATATTGACGTCATCCGAGAAAACGTAAGTTTGCCCATCCTGAAAAAGGGGGATCATGTGGTAGCCCACATGGTGGGGGCTTACAATGTAACGCAATGGATGCAATTCATCACGCTTCGTCCTAATGTGGTGTTGATCAACGAAAAAGGAGGCCTGGAGCTGATCCGTGAGAAGGAAACACTGGAATATATAAATAGTCAGGAACGGGTGCCTGAGCATTTAGTTAAGATTTAATGGATTGATGGAGGCCGGCCGGCCTCCATCAATCCATTTTTAGAATATTGTTTATGGCTACCAAAGATCATACCCAATGGAATATCTTCCCGGAGGCTGTCGCGAATAGTTACTCCATGATATTTTTTAGCATGGACCGATGGTTTGCCGTACTCCTCATTTTGCTCACCTTCATTGATCCGGTGGTGGGTGGGACTGGCTTTTTAGCCGTCATTATGATCAATGCACTGGCCATTTTTCTGGGATTGGATAAGGGCATTATTAAAAGAGGGGAATTCGGTTTTAATGCCTTGCTGGTTGGCCTTGGACTAGGTGCTTTTTATGAACCTAATCTTCCCTTATTGCTCCTGCTTTTTTTTGCCGTCATCATGACCTTATTCATCACCATCCTTCTCTTGGGAGTGCTGACCAAATACGGCCTTCCCTTTCTGAGTTTGCCGTTTGTATTTGGCCTTTGGACGGTCATGCTGGCTTCCCGAAATTTTGAAGCCCTGGGTATTAGCCAACGCGGCCTGTATTTTCTGAATGAATTATATGCAGTTGGGGAAAATCACTTTGTAGTCATCTATCAATTTTTAAACGATCTCCATATTCCTATTGCCATAAAGACCTACTTCCGCTCACTGGGAGCCATTCTATTTCAGTTTAATGTGCTGTCGGGGGTGGTTCTGGCCCTCGCACTGCTAGTCTATTCACGAATTGCCTTTATTTTATCGCTTCTCGGCTTCTTTACGGCTTATGGTTTTTATCAATGGATCGGGGCAGACCTGACACAATTAAATTACAATTACATTGGGTTTAACTTCATCCTAAGTGCCATTGCCCTGGGAGGGTTTTACCTGGTTCCTTCCCGCTGGTCCTTTGGCTGGGTGATTATTTTAACTCCTGTTTTAGCTATTCTGACGAGTTCTTTGACCAACTTATTGGTCACTTTCCAGCTAGGAACCTATTCGCTTCCCTTCAACCTGGTGGTGATCAGTTTTTTATATGTACTGAAATGGCGGAGTTCCAAAACCAAGCCAGAGGAAGTCAGTGCTCAAACCTTTTATCCCGAAAAAAACAAATACCACTACCTCAGTGACCTGGAACGATACAAAAACTACCGGATGGTCCCCATTGGTATGCCTTTTATGGGCGAGTGGTATGTCAGCCAGGGGCCCGACGGGGAATATACGCACCGTGAAGACTGGCGACATGCGTGGGATTTTGTCATAGTAGATGAAAATGATCTTCAATATCAGAACCAGGGCAAGGATGTCGAGGATTATTACTGCTATGGCAAACCGGTAACGGCACCGGCCGATGGGAAAGTAATCGCTATCCAGGATGGCATTGAAGATAATCGGGTCGGCGCTATGAATCTCACCCAGAATTGGGGAAACAGCATTCTTATTGAACACGGTCTTTCCTTGTACAGCCAGATCAGCCACATCAAGCCCGATTCGTTTAAAGTCAAAAAAGGGGATACGGTCAAAAAGGGACAAGAGCTAGCCCTCTGCGGCAATTCCGGCCGATCGCCTTATCCGCACATCCACTTCCAATTACAAACAACGCCTTATATCGGTTCACTTACTTACGAGTATCCCATCAGCTTGTATTTGAGTAGGGAAAACAATCACGACAAGAGCTTCCATTTTTTTGATTTTCCTGAAGAAGGAATGCGGTTGAAAAACCTCGAAGCTGCAGAACTTATGAAGTATACCTATTACTTCATGCCGGGTAAAAAAATCACTTTTATGGTGGACGGGAAAAAAAGAGTAAACTGGGAGTGCAAGGCAGACCCCTATAACCAAACGTATATCGAGTGCGAAGAAAGTGGAGCGAAGGCCTATTTCCAAAATAACGGCGCCTTGCATTATTTCACGAGTTATATCGGGAAAAAAGACACCTTATTATACCACTTCTTCCTGGCTAACTACAAAGTAGCTCTTTCCTTCCAGAAGGATTTGAAATTAAAAGATTCCATACCCATCGATCTGCTGAAAAAAACAGGTTTTAACTGGTTACAAGATCTTATGGCACCTTTTTACCAATACAAAAAAGCCGGATATGTGCTCGAGTACACAAAAAGTAAAGGAATGATCCAATTAGAGGAGGTACACTTATCTTCAAAGGTCAACTTACAAAAATGGAAGAAAAAACAAGTAAAGTACCAGTATACTCAGATCATTAAGGATTATCAGGTGAAATATTTTGAGATACAGGACGGAAAGCGGACGATCAAGGCAGAACAAGTGATTGAGAATATATAAGCATCCTTCAACGGGGCTGTGTAAAAACTCGTTCCTCATTTTCACACGCCCCTTAAAATTTTGTTTAGGAGGTGTTTGAATAAAAAAACTTCGTTTTTTTATTCAAACACCTCCTAAAAGAATATTATTGGTTGGAGAAAAAGGCCGAAGGACTTTTTACACAACCCCAACAAGCAGGATGGCAAAAAATAAAGTTATGAGGTCAATCGTAATTATCATCATCATATTAGTATTCGGGCTGGGCCGGGCCAGCACACAGGCCGAGAAGGACTTTGTTTATTACAATCAGAAGACCTATGAGCTTTACCTGTCGGGGCAATGGCCGGAACTCATCGAAGAAGGCAAGGAGGCCATCCGGGCAGGCTATGACTTTTACTACTTAAGGCAGCGCCTTGGCATTGCCTATTATGAATTAAAGCAGTATGGTCGGGCCGTGCCCCATTTTTATGCAGCCCTGGGTTTCAACCAGGAAAATGCAATTACTAAAGAATATCTTTACTATTCGCTGTTATTTTCCGGGCGTAGTGGAGAAGCCGGAATTTTTGCGGATGCTGTAGGGCTGTCTCCTCCAGCCAGTATTTTTGCCTTGGGTAGTTATAAGTGGAGCGATCAGGAGACCATTGTAGATGCACTAGAGGTATATTCTGCAGGTCTGAGTCACGCCATATCGAAGCAATTCAGGCTCACGCATGCTTTTGAGTACGTCAATCAGCATTTTCTTGAATACCTGGAAGAAGAGATTTCTAATGGAAATGGACCTGGGCGTACCGTCCTCGTTGAAAACCCCTATAATTACGATCAAAGTATCTATCGACTCAGAGGGTATCTGGAGTTGGGAAAAGCTTGGCAGACGGGCTTCACCTTTCAAAATATTTGGGGTGAAAATGAGGGATACGAATTTAATCAACAAGCTTATTGGCTATATCTGGGAAAATCCTTTTCCATTTTCCGGCTGGAGTTGGAAGGAGGCTATGCCAATTTTGCAGAACAAGACATTTTCCAGGCCGGATTGAATACCGTCATTTACCCCTTGGCCAATACCCGTTTGTATTATCTCATCGGATTGAACATAAAAAACGCTGAAGGCAAAACCCAACAATGGCTCAACCAAAAGCTCGGACTCCGTTTGGCTCCCGGACTTTGGGCAGAAGGTCTGGTAGATTTCGGAGAGATCAGCTATTATCAAGAAGCTAAAGGTGCCATTGCCTACAATATTGCCGATCCTATCCGCAGCAGGATTGGAGCGAACCTGCAATACTGGCCAAGCAATAAATGGATGATCTTCCTCCAGTTTCAGCAAGAACAAAAAACTCATTTGAACACACTAGAAGATTTTCGCCATCAGGGACTGATGTTAGGCCTGAATTTTCAATGGTAAATAATCGTTTTTCGGGACCATTTAAACCCTCACGAAATGAAGAAGATATTTTTGATCAGCATATTTCTGGCTTTTTATCATATAGGCTATTCCCAAAATGGAACCACCTTAATCAAGGCTTTTTCCAAAAGCTATGAGATGGAGTCGGCCAGTAATTTCGAAGCAGCCATTCAGGCCCTTAAACCCTATTATTCGGAAAAATCTTATGAATTAAACCTGCGACTAGGCTGGTTATATTATTTGAATGCAGATTATTTCCAATCGGAAAAGCACTACCAGAAAGCGATGCAATTGATGCCGTATGCGGTAGAAGCCAAACTGGGCTATGCATTGCCGGTTGCTGCTATGGGAAATTTGTCAAAAGCAGAAGCCACCTACAAGGAGATCCTCAAAATTGATCCGCAGAATACTTTTGCCAATTACCACCTCGGCGGTATGTATTACGAGTGGAAAAACTATGAAAAGGCCTACCAGCATACAGAGAAGGTCGTTAACCTCTACCCCTTCGATCATGACTCGGTTGTCCTGTTTGCCTGGATCCATTTGCAAATGGGGCAAACTGGTAAGGCCAAAGTCTTGTTTGAGAAAGCACTGATGATCATACCCGGTTCGGAATCAGCGAAGACAGGTTTGGAAATGGTGCAATAATTCAGACATGTCATGTTTAGACATGACATGTCTGAAGAAAAAGGACATGTCATGTACATTTTAACATTGAAAATCAATTAATTATGTCAAAAAACGAGGACATGTCATGTCTAAACATGACATGTCTTGAGCTTCGCATTGCTTTCTATGCCAAAAATAAGGATATTACCCACAAGCTATTTTTCCCATATGATCACTAACCTCCAAGACTACATTCTCCATAGCCGGCTTTTCAAAACCCTAAGCGTTGATGAACTGCTTTTTGTGGAGTATCGCTGCCTGATCAACGATCATGAATCCGATATTTGGACGCACCATAACTACCTGGCCTACGTCATCGGAGGGCAAAAAAAGTGGAAGTCTCAGAATGAAGAACAGCTCCTCTCTTCCGGCGAGGCATTGTTTATCAGAAAAGGCAGTAGCACCGTTTATCAGTACTTCGAAGAACCTTTTTTCGTGTTGTTCATTTTTTTACCGGATGAGTTTATACGCCAGACGCTACTCAAATACCCCGAGACCATCAAGGTTTTAAATAAGCAACCTGCTACATTCCCATCTTTGATCCCGATTAAACTGAATCAGGTACTCGACTCTTTTTTTGAATCCTTATTCAGTTTTTTTTCCGAAAAAAAGGCGCCGCATCCTTCTTTACTGAAGTTAAAAATGGAAGAGTTATTGCTCAATGTGCTGACCCAGGATGACAACCGACTCCTCCGGCAATATCTGGTGCAGCTAGGGCATCAACAAAAAGCAGATCTCAAAGATCTTATGCGTAGTCATTTCCATGCGCCCCTATCCATAGCCGATTTTGCCCGGCTAAGTGCCCGAAGTTTGTCGAGCTTTAGACGTGATTTTAAAAATACCTTTAATACTACGCCCGGAAAATGGCTGCTACGCAAACGGCTTCAACACGGCAAATGGCTGTTAGAAACGACGGATAAAACTGTGCAAGAGGTCATCGAGGAGAGCGGTTTCAAAAATCGCTCGCACTTTGTCAAACAGTTTAAAGCCTCATTTGGCCTTTCGCCCACCCAATACCGCTCAGCGTATTCCCTGTAGAATGATGCTCCTGCATTCATATTTGACTTTCTGAGCAACATCCATCTCTTCTTTTCGGCTCATCTTTGTACAAACTTCAAAAACTTTTTACTGTGAAAAAAAAGAAACCTACTCTTTTTGTTGTCTTCTTCATTTCCCTATTATCAACTTACGTTAAAGCCCAGCCAGACCACTCTCTGATCAATGACTGGAACCGCCTGACTTACCAACTTGCCTATGAGCACGATCAATTTTACTCCTTCATAGGCATTCGTACGCTCACTATGACTCACCTGGCCATTCACAACGCCTTAAACGCCATTGATCCTCAATTTGAAACCTATGCATTTAAGGCTCAGAACAAAAAGGCCGATCCAGTTGCAGCCGTATGCGAAGCAGCTTCCCAGGTTTTAGTTAAGGCCTACCCCAACAGAGAAGACACCATTATGCTTGTCTATTACAATTGGATGCATCCCCTTCCGGATAACAAGCAGAAGACGGAAGGGGAAAAACTCGGAAGAGCAATCGGCCAAAGCATCCTCGAGCTGAGGCAAGGCGATGGCCATGAGAAGCAAGGCGACTACACCCCCATGACCAAGCCAGGTGACTATCAGTATACTCCCGGCTGGGACGGCTGGGTGCTCAAGCCGGATTTTGACTTCGCCCGCCCTTTTTGCCTGGATAGTGTTACACAGTTCCGTTCTCCTCAACCTCCTTCACTGGATAGCGAAACCTACCTTCAATCATTTAGGGAGGTAAAAGCTTATGGAAAAAAGGACAGCGAGGTACGCTCCAAAGATCAAACCAACTACGCCCATTGGTGGGCCGAATTCGCCGAACACAGCTGGAACCGAATCGGCCGAATCGCTTCAGCGGAGCATAAGCTGGATGCCTGGCACGCAGCCCGAATGTTTGCATTGATCAATATGAATATCTACGACATCTATTTGGCTTCTCTGGAGAGCAAATATTTCTACGATACCTGGCGGCCCTACACCGCCATCCGAGAGGCTGATGCAGATGGTCATCCTCAAACAACAGCCGATCAAAATTGGGAGCCGGAAATGCTCACACCTCCATGGCCGGAGTATCCATCAGCACATGCGGCTGTTGGTAGTGGTGGAGCCGAGATATTAACGCATGTATTCGGGACGCCAGATATTTCTTTTAGCATGACATCCACTTCCGCACTACCGGATGCTCCCATTAGGACCTACAATAATCTCGATCGGGCAGCCGATGATTGTGCTGATTCAAGGATTATGAATGGCTATCATTTTCGTTTTGCTACGGAGGAAGGGAAGGCACAAGGGAGGAAAATTGCGAGGTATATTTGGAGAAATTATTTGAGAGCGAAGTAGACATGTCATATCTAGACATGACATGTTTGCTTTGAAAGGACATGTCATGTGGTTTTTAACATTGATAATCAGCCATATAGGTTCAATAATCAGGACATGACATGTCTAGACATGTCATGTCTAAACAAACAGCCCTAACTGCTTCTTCAATAGCCCCATATAATGATCAATAATTTCCTCCTTCGACTTATCTGTAAAACTAATAGAGGCCTCCATCATCCAAAAACGACCGAATAAGGTGATAAATGAAATCAAAAACTCAATATCTCCCTCTGCAAGCTTTAACTCCCCAGCCTTCGCCAGGTCGGTATAGATCCGATGAAAAAACTTTCGCCGCTTTTCTTCTATCGACAGATAGTCAAAATGCTTTTTAATGACCTGATTGATCTCATCATGCCCCAGAAAAACTCCGCGATAACGATACTGATTTTCCATTATTTGCCGAAAAGTGCCCAGAAAACGGCCCAGAGAGGCCCTGCCTTCAAAGTATTCTTCATACCTCGCATCATTGGCCATCCTGATCTGGCTCAGCAATTCCATGATCAAGTCCTCCTTTTTGGGAAAATGATACGACAAGTTTCCTACACTGATATCTAACGAACGAGCAATTTCCCGGACTCCCACCTGACTTAGCCCACGCTCATTAAATAGTCGCAGCGCTTCTTTGAGAATTTTGTCTTTGGTCTTCATTAAAAAAATTTAGCACAATGTACTAAAAATATTTGCAAAACTTAGTACAATGTACTAAGTTTGAAATTAAGACATTTGAATAACCAAAACTCAAGGACTATGAAAAACATCAAATTGCCTCATACCATAGATAATAATTGCGGAGAAAAGCTGACCTTTCTGGAAATTGTTGAAGAAAGCGGTAAAGAAAAACTGCTGACCAGAGGAGAAGTGGAGCCCAATTGCGGCCCTCCTATGCATGTGCATTTCAAACAAGATGAGTACCTGGAAGTTAAATCAGGTAAAATGGGTTATCAAATCCTGGGGGAAGAACCTAAATATGCGGAAGTTGGAGAAAGCGCACTTTTTACACAAGGCACTCCCCATCGCTTCTGGAATGCGGGAGAGGGCCTGCTGGTCGTTGAAGGTTGGGTAACACCACCGAACACCTTAGTATTTTTCTTGTCGACTCTTTATGACGCTCAGAAAAAGTCAGGATCCCTGGTTCCCGAAGCTTTTGACGGCGCTTACCTGGTTACTAAATTTAAGGATGAGTATGATGTGCTGAATATCCCTCCTTTTGTAAAAAAAGTAATTATGCCGGTGACGGTATTTTTTGGAAAAATATTAGGCAAGTATCGGCATTTTAGAAATGCAGCTTAGAATTGAAGTTGTATAAGAGAAAAAGGCCGTGCGGCCTTTTTCTCTTAAAAAAATTACTTTTCATTAATCAAACCTCCGGGGCTCTCCTCCATTTCCTTCATTTTCCCCGCTTTCCAGGACTCAAATTTCTTCAGTACCGTTTCCAGCTTTCCGTGCAGCTCGTCATAGACCTCTACGAAAGAATCCGACGGTTTAAAGTCGCCGATAGCTCCGCTGGTACCCACATAAGACAACTTACTCGCCAGCTTGGTAGGGAAGCGCACAAAATCCTGGCCCGTTCCGGTGTACTTGATCTGGATCAGCTCATTCTCCAACTCCATCAATTCTTGATGTAATGAATCCACCAGCTTAATTTCGGACGGCGCTTTTTTGGCCGCCTTCATGATCTCCTTCCGATCGAGCAACTGCCGGCGCATGCGCTCCATTTCATTGACGGATTTCGCCAGGTCGTTCATGTCCTCATACACCTTTTTCAAAAACATTTGCTGTGCTTCAATATCCGCCATCGTACCTTCCGAATGAGGGTCTTTTATGACTTTTAAAGGCTGCGTCTGAGTTTGATCTCCGGCTATCAGGTGAACCTGATAATCACCAGGAGGCAACAACAACGACAGCTGAGCCGCAGGCGTGATCACCGCATCGCGCGTGCGATCTTCTTTCATCGGAAACCAATCTGCATACCTCGGCTTGGTACGCATGACAATCTTTTCTGTAGACTCTCCTCGCAGATCCCAGAAGACGCGATTGAGGCCTGCCTTGGGCTTCTGCTGCATAGTCCGAACCGTATCCCCAGCTACATTTGTAATGGCAAGGGATACCTTCGTTTTTTCATCCACTTCCTTCATCCAATAGTGTAAAGAAGCACCGTAGGTGGGATCCTGTCCACTGGAGGCTTCCGGGAAAAATTGCATGGTCATGGTTACGGGATGGAAGCGATAAGCGTCCCTGGGTTTGAATAGATGAGCGCCTTTGTTAGCCACGGCAGGTTCCATCTGCTGTAAAGGTGTAATGTCGTCCAAAATCCAAACACCTCTTCCGTAGGTCCCCAAAACCAGGTCGTTGTAATGCTCAGGAATATCGATCCAGTAGTAAGGTGTGGGCGGCAAATTGGTCATGAGCGACTGCCAGTTGGCGCCGTCGTCAAATGAAACGTATAACTCACTTTCCGTACCGAGGTACAACAAGCCTTCCCGAACCGGGTCCTCGCGCACGCAACGTGTATAATTCAAATTGTTATCGGTGATCCCCTTGGTGATCTTCGTCCAGGTTTTCCCGTAATCCTCCGTTTTATATACATACGGCTTAAAGTTGCCGACCTGGTGGAATTCAATGGTCACATAAGCCTTACCAGCATCCCACTTCGAGGCATCAATGTTGCGCACTACCCCATACTTTGGAAGATTCGGGATGTTTTTTGTCACATCTGTCCAGCTTTCTCCACCATCGCGACTCAGCTGCACCAAACCGTCATTGGTACCGGCCCATAGCACGCCTTCCTGCACAGGTGATTCGTCAAAGGCATAGATGACATTGAAGAATTCTACATTGATGTTATCTCCGGTCAAACCACCGGAAAAGCCTTGCTTGCTTTTGTCATTCAGCGTCAGGTCGGGGCTAATGATCTCCCAAGTCTGACCGCCGTTCGTTGTGCGATGCACCACCTGACTGGTCACATAAACCGTGTTATGATCATGTGGAGAGATCAAGAGCGGGAAGGTCCATTGGAAACGATACTTTACGCCGTCGGCAGGTGTACCGTTCGAATTATCGGGCCAGACATCCACCTGTCGGTATTGCTTCGTTTTTTCGTTAAACCGCGTCACAATCCCGCCGATCGGCCCTAAACCGGATGCACTTGACCATACAATGTCCGGATTCTCCGGATCGGGCGTAGCAAAGCCACTTTCTCCGCCGCCAACATCATACCACATCCCGGAATGGATCATGCCGGGCCCAAAAATTCCGCCAACACGACTATTACTCGGCCCTTTCATGGATGGGCCGTCCTGGCGGTTGGTCAACACATTGTATGGGACCTTGTTATCCGTCGTAACATGATACAACTGAGCCACCGGCAGGAAGCTACGCAGCCAGGACTTACCTCGGTTTTGTGAGATCGAGATCCCTCCGTCTCCTACCACGGCCATACGGTTTCCATTAGTAGGGTCAATCCACATTTCATGATGATCCCAGTTGGGGCCGGATAGTGGGCTGGCCGGCGCTTCGATGCTTTTGCCGCCATCAATACTGGTAGAAAAACTGGCCGCGATGAAATACACCTCATGCGGGTTATCCGGCGAGGCAGCTACACGCGTGTAGTAGGCCTGACGGCCGCCCAGATCTCGATTAGAGTTAACTAATCGGAAACTTTTCCCATTATCGTCTGAACGCCAAAGCTCACCGGATTCGGTGGGTTCGCCTTCGCCTTCGTAGGGCGCTCCGTCACCCGTTTCGATAAGGGCATAAACGCGGTCGGGCTTGGCAGGCGTCATGGCCAGGGCTATCTTCCCAACGGGCCCCTTGGGTAGTCCGTTCCCTTCCAGTTTTTTCCAGGTATTCCCTCCATCCATGGACATGTGAACGCCCGAGCCCGGGCCGCCGCTGGTTCGTTTCCAGGTTTTCAGATCCAGCTGCCAGGTACCGGCAAAGAGGATGCGAGGGTTATCGGGATCCATGACGATGTCGGAAGCTCCCGTGTTTTCATCTACAAAAAGGACATGCTCCCAGGTGTTGCCGCCATCCGTTGACTTAAAAATACCGCGGTCCTTTTGGGGAGCATAACTATGCCCGAGCGCAGCAGCATAAACGATGTCTTCATTATCGGGATGCACCAGCACCCGACTGATGCGGCCGGTGTTTTCCAGGCCGATATTCGTCCAGGTTTCGCCCCCATCGATGGATTTGTACATACCGTTACCGATAGACACATTAGAGCGAATGAAGCTTTCGCCCGTACCCACGTACACCACCTGCGGATTGGAAGGCGCTATGGCGATAGAGCCGATGGAATGCACGTTTTGTTTGTCAAAAACGGGCCTCCAATTGAGTCCACCGTCGGTTGTTTTCCATACGCCCCCACTAGCTGCACCCACAATATAGGTCAGCGGGTCGCCCGGAATGCCCGAAACGGAATTAAGCCGGTTGCCGATGGGGCCGATGTGTCGAAATTTTAGCTGATCAACAGCTCCTTTTTCGAGGGTCTGGGCCGGCAGTTGGAAAACCAGCAGGGAAATAAACAGGAGAAGGATTGTTTTTTTCATACTAATTTTTTTGAGAGGCATCGATCCTGGCTCGCTTTTTTGCAGTTATATAAAAAAGCCTGGAAAGATGGTGATTAATGAAGCGGCACAATAAACCGGAGTGAACGAAACTCGAGTGTGCCCTTGAATTTCCAGTATGAAAGTTACTGTTTTTTAAGATTTAAATTAAAAATTCATTTGCAACAATATTCCACTCCATTGCAACAATAACTGAGGCATGTAGCAAAATTTACTTTCATATTTGTATACATAAGATTATTGCTATTGGAAGCTCCAGGGGTTTCACCAACAATATTCTGCAAACGGTCAAAAAAAACAAATCCACTATGAAAGCGAATGCCTTTTTTTCTTCTTTTATGTCTTCCCCAGCTAAAACAGCCGGCAAAAAGAGAATCAGACCTTCTTTTGAGCTGAGTTTTGTGAAGAACCTCCCCTTCAAAAAAAGGAACGGTCGGATTCATTATACGCCTGAGTTTTCTTTGTTTCCCAGAAGTGCGGAAGAACTGGTAGGAGCCATGCGTTTTGCTGCCCAAAGCAGGAAAAAAGTGACCTTCGTTTCTCAGGGATATTCTTCCTCTAATATGACGCCGGTAGCAGATGTGTTAGTCTATCTTCAGGACCTAAAAAGGGTCAATATTGATGCCAGGCAGGTAAGCAAACCGCTTCTGATCCTGGAAACGGGAGCGACTTTAAAGGATATCGAAAATATTTTAAGAGCCTCGAAATATAACCTCCAGCTCCATTTTAATGTAGGTAACAACCGCATGGGACCTAAATCAGCCACCAGTTTGTTCGAATTCATTCGCTCCAACCCGAAAGCACTTCGCCTCGTAGAATGGATTGAGCGAGTAGACGCCAACGGACAGCTTCGAAGATTGGACGTAAGTAGTAATCCGCGCGAGGCCGCGCTGATGGTGGGTAAGGCCGGGGTAGTCTATAGAATGGGGGTTAAGTTAAGTTAGTAAACAAAAAATCCTGCCGCGACGCGGCAGGATTTTTTGTTTCTAGTCCACCGACTTCACAAAATCCTCAAACATCTTCACTATTTTCTTCGTCCCTTCCACATCATCATACGTCAGGCAATCGAAGCCCCGGCCGAGTTTATGATTGCTCGTACCGGGAATGCTGAGCGGCCGGGAATGCAGGATGGATACTAGTCGGTTGTTTTGAAAAACCAGGCCGATGCGCCACATGGGCGATGGATCCTCAATCCAATTTTCGTAATTGTAATAAAGGGTATAGCCATCGAACTGCTCATTTTTTTCCATTCCAAAATCTTGAAAGAAAGCTTGAAACTGAGCGGTTGAGCGCTCGCTACCGAGCGTTTTTATGTAGTCGGACAATACATTTTCGATGATGGTTACCGGCTTGACATTGTCTTTATGGGTATAGCCGATCAGTTCGGCCCAGCCTTGTGTACCGTCGGAACTGATATATACCTTCATATCTGCTTTGATTTCGCCCACTTCTTTTCCGTCGAGTTTGATTTTTTGGCCTTTTTTAAGTTCCATCGTCCCTACCTCCGTTTGCTCCACATCCATCAGCAGTCCGATCTTATACCAATCGTTTTTTAGGGGAGTGCAGCTCACCAGGGTATGGTCATCTAGGGAAAAAAGCAGTTCTCCGTTGATCGATTCCCGGATATTGGCGGGCCCGTCGATGCGTTCGCCGAGTGTAGGATTCGAAGACTTGGCCTGCGGAGCCTGATTCGTCGGCGCTGTTGTAGGATTTTCAGGCGCCGGGCTTCTAGCCTCAGTGGAGGTATTCGATTTATTGGAAGTATTGCCCTGCTCTTGGTCATTTGACGAGCAGGCGGCGAGTAGTAAGAAGGATAAAAAGAGGATGCTTGTTCTCATGGTTGTTTTGGTATTAAGTCATAAAACATTTAAACACATAATTTTCTTATTTGACGGATATTAGTTGGCGAAAAAATTTGAGGAGTCCTGTAGGATCGCCCTAATTAAAACGATGTTAAATCTGCAGGATCAGATTCCTCAGCCTAAAAAAAAGGTTATTTTGATATTATTGAACAGGTTTGAGTCTAATTGTCTGTAAGAATGCCCGAATTTCAACTCAATTTAATCCAATTATTTATAAGTTTTGGGATACTCCAGGGCCTTGTTTTTTGTATTCTGCTAATATTTCGAAGAACTAACTTCAGGGCTAATTTGATGCTGACCTTGTTCTTGGTTTCAGTTTCCTTTACCCTTTTTACTTCATTAATACTCGATTTTGGTTGGTATAATACACATCCGTGGCTCCATTGGCTACCCTTTTCCCTTACTTTTTGGTTGGGGCCGTCCTTATATTTTTACGTTCGATTTTTGGCCATGCCGGAATATCGTTTTAGGAAGATAGATTTTCTGCATTTTGTTCCGGTCATTTTTAATTATTTCCACAGTATCTACCATTTAATTCTGGGAAGAGCCGTTCCCTACCCTAAACTTCATAATTTTACAGAAGCGCTTGAAACCTATGGTATTCTCGCCATGGCTGTCTATTTCGTATTTGCATTAAGGTTGATTCGAAAATATGAGCGGTCTATATTAAATACCACCTCTAATCTTCAACATATAACGCTCAAATGGCTGAAGGAATTTATCGTCGTAGTTTTTGCTTCCCTGTTCCTCATATTGGCATTCATTATGCTCGATTTTAGTTTGTTGATTGATTTCAGAAAGGAGTATTCCAGCACCTTGTTTTTTAAATATGATGAGTTGCTAAAATCCATCAATGTCGTTTCATTGTACTGGCTTGGAATCAGGGGATATTTTCAGCAAAGTATTCTTCCAATTCGTTCGGTCGAGAAGGACTTCGGAAAAACGAAGACTTCTACCCAGCAGGAAAAAGTATCAGAAGTCCATATTCATTTATTGCTCGAGTCCATGGAAAAGGAGAAGTTATATCTCGATCCTTCTCTCAATCTTAGAATGCTGGAAGAAAAAATTGATTTACCGGCCAGAGACATTTCCCGGACGCTGAACATCGGGCTTGAAAAAAACTTCTATTACTTCGTTAACGAGTACCGGGTAAAGGAAGCCCGGGAAAGATTGTCTGACCCACGCTTTAATCATCTCAGCGTACTTGGCATTGCCTTCGATGCGGGTTTTAGCTCCAAAGCAACTTTTAATCGTATGTTTAAAGAATTGACCGGAGTTTCGCCTTCCTACTATAGAAAAACATCTCAAAAAAATTGAGGCTGTCTCTCAATGTACGATGACTCGTGCGAATCAGAGATTAATATGAAGTCTCTCTTTTGGGGTTGTGTAAAAACTCGTTCCTCGTTTTTACCCACCCCCGAAAATTTTGTTTAGGAGGTTGTTTTAAGAAAAAAACTTCGTTTTTTTCTTAAAACAACCTCCTAAAAGAATATTATTGGTTGGGG
>JAUIKE010000249.1 GCA_030430845.1 Bacteroidia bacterium
CCATATCCGGCAGAGCATCGTACTCGGCCAGAAATCCAATGACTGGCCCACCATTGTTGAATTCAGCGACGAAAGCAGTGGGCATACCTGCCACTCCTTTTTTTATGGTAAAACCTTCTTTTTTCAGATGATCCTGTAAGATCTGGGTACTCTTAGATTCCAGAAAACCGAGCTCAGCGAGGTCCCAGATTTCATGGGCGATCTTACCGTACTTTTGAAGATCAGCATCCATTTGTTGGATGATCTTTTGTTTTTGCTCGGCGGTTTGCTGGGCATTTAAGGTGTGGGAAAACACGCAACAGAATAGTAAAAATAACAAGTAAATAGAATGGCTCTTCATTGTGTTGTTGATTCGTTTAGGAAAAGATTTTTAAAGATACAATTTTCAGGCAGCTTCGAGGATGGAAGATTAAGGCGCATTTTTCTTATTAGACTATACCTGAAATCAAAGTACCCGCCATTCACCTTCTTACTTACATTTCTCGCCTAACACACACTATACTTTGATCATCCGAAGTGGAAGGATCCCATTGTCTCATATATCAGGCAATCTCCAACTACTGGTGCTTTTAATACAAAAAATCAGGAGTTGGCCGTATTTATCAAGATAAAACGCCTCATTGGGAAGTGATATGATAACAAGAATTACCACAATCAGTATTTTATTCATTCTATTAACGAGTTGTAGTTTTGAAAATCTGCATGACGCTGTCGAGGTAGATCCTTCAACTTATAAGCCGGGAGCTTTTGAGTTATTTCTAGGAGAAAACAAGCCTAGTAAGGGCTTTGACGTAGTAGCTACAAAAGATGGTAATTACGTCTTGGTAGGCGAAACCTCACAAGCTAACGGAATGGCTAGTGATCTGATCCTGATAAAAATAGATGACAATGGTGTTGAGTTATGGGACGAACCGCTTATCGTGGGTGGAGCAGAAAATGAAACAGGCAGAGCCATCAAGGAATCCCCTAATAATTTTCTGGTCGTAACCGGAGAAAAAAGTGTGAATGGCGATTCCAAACTCTATTTCGTAAGCGCCTTTTCCGATGGAAATTTAAGAAGCGAGCATTTCAAATCCAATGGATCCACTTCGACGGGAAATGACATTCTTCCGCTCTCGGACGGGAGTTATGTATTCACGGGAGCTATAAATTTATGCGGGCAAAATTCAATTTGCGACCACCTGATGTTTTATTCACTTGATAAGGAAGAAAACATTAATGAGGTAGGAGATGGATACGGTTCAGGTATCAACACGAGTGGTAACGGCCTGGCGGAATCTTCCAATGGGGGAGTCCTGGCAGTGGGCAATCAATTTGATAATAACTCTAATAGTATTGACATTTACTTGGCTTTTCAGTTTGCTTCCTCTTTCAAAGACAATTTTCCTATTACCGAGATTTTGTCTGAACCTGGCGACCAGTTTGCTAGAGCTACCATCGCTTTAAACGACAACACCTATGCCGTGCTTGGGCATTCGAGTAATAGCTCAAGTGGTCCCAGCGACCTATTACTATTTCGCGTTGATCAGGACTTAAAACTTACGAATACGCCGGTTCTGATTGGTGGAGCCGGTACAGAGAGAGGTAATGACATTGCGCTCACGAATGATGGGGACCTAATCATGGTGGGCGAGACTACCAGCTCAGGAGCCGGCGGAAGCGATGTCTACCTCGTCAAGACCGATATCAATGGCAATATCCGCTGGGAAAAAACCTTCGGCACCGCCTTCAAAGACGTCGGAGAAGCGGTCGTTCAAACGCGGGACGGCGGTTTTCTGATCGTCGGTCATTCCCAACTGACCTCTGACCCCCAAAACGTGGCAATATATGTGATCAAGACAGATGAGAATGGGGATTTGCGGTGAGGGGTAAAAATCATCTAGAATGCCACCAATAAATACCAACCCACAGTTTTGGCATTCCTTTTAGGAGACGGACTTTCAAATATTTTCATTCCAGCCAATAGAGCATTAATGGCAATGTTGATTGTAGGAAAGGTTCCCTATGAAAAAATGGCTTCGTTTTATTTTACCATTGTTTCTTATTCTACTCCTATGTGTTTTTGAAGCCATCTCTATGGCAATTTATATTGGATATTAGAATGAAGTTGTCTAAAGTTTTCTGCTGAAGGCAAGAAAACTTTAGACAACTTCATTAAAAACCATTAATGCACTACCACCAAGGTGCGGTACAATTGACCTGCCTCTGTTTCCAGCCGGTAGATATATTGTCCAGCCGCTAGCCCTTCTACATTTAATTCTATTTGGTGCTCACCTGCTGCTAAGTTTTCATTCACCAAGGTACGCACGGGTACACCTAGCATATTAAAAAGGCGCAGTCGTACCTGACCCGCTTTTTCCAGGTGGAAAGGTAAAACTGTAGAAACTGAACTTGGGTTGGGTCGGTTTTGATCTAACCTGGCTATTGCTTTGGCGCTTTCCGTTGTATTCGTAGTGAAGTCCAGTTGTACCTGAAAATCGTTTTGCTCGCCATTCAGCAGGATCGTGTCCACTGTTGTCACGCCATTATGGGTAATTTCCACAAGGTGCGTCCCCAGAAAGGCCCTACTTTGAAAGACGCCGTTCGTGTTGGTTTTCCCTGCCTCGTCGGTCCACCACTCATTGAAGACCAGGTCGATGAAAGCCTGGCCGGAAGGCTTAAGTGACCAGTCATCCCGAAATATAGGGGAATCACCCCGCCAATGGATTGGATCCCATATGCCCCATAGTACAAAATTATCCACTGCCGGATGGCTAAACAGGATGGTCAATAGGTCCCGCATATATTCACCGGCCATAAACTCGTCTACCCCTTCGGCATCGTATTCGGTGATGGAGATGGATTTACCATCCGCGGCATAAGACTCCAGGATTTCATAGACGGTCTCCGGCGGAGTCAGTGGATACTTCACATGTCCCTGGATGCCGATGCCATCTACCCGGCCACCATTTTGCTCGATATCCTCGATGATGGATTTGTAGGACTCCTCCAGGGACAGGTTAACGCCCATACGAGTGATCAGATCGTAATCATTGATGTATAATTTAGCATTTGAGGCATTATCCTGAGCTTGTTTAAAAACATCCACATAGATATCTGTTCCACCAAAGATGTTTTCGATATCCTTCAGGTGCGCCGGCTCATTGATCACGTCCCATTCGACGATATTGCCCTTGATCCCGGGATAATTCATCACCTCATCGATATGGGTGGTCAGGCGTTCGCGTACGTAATCAGGATCGTTCTGATTAGCGGAAATATCGTCGGGTAGCCATTGGAAGCCGGGCCAAAGCAGGTTGTGTCCACGCATACGGATTCCGTTTTCTACCAGCGTTTCTACCAGGGCCGCCGTTTCTTCGCGAGGCCCCGGAAAGCCATCGTTTTCCCAGAGTTGCCATTTCATGCCGTTTTCAAGAACCGCCATATTGAAGGAGCGTCCGTCACCTGTCAGGTTGAGGATTTTCTCTCGGTAGGTCGCTCTTTGGGGATGCTTCATCCAGTTGTTCTGGGCGACTACAGTACCAAAACCGAAAGCGTGTTGATGCATCCGTACCCGGATATCAGCATCGGGGATGGGATTTCCATCCCCGTCAACTGCGGTAATGTTCAGGTCCTGCATCCGGTGATTTTCGATCCGTTCCTGCGCCGCTGCTCGCCAGGGGGCATCAAGAGCTCTGCCTTCATAGTCCAGGTTATTCGTGACGAAGGGAAGCTGCTCAGTCTGATAACTATTTCCATAATTAAGAACCGCGACCCCACCGATTTCGACCTCCTGGATCAAGTAGCCTAGCTTTAGTGTAAGCCAGGACGCATCAAAGCGTTCGGTCATTTTGAAGGGGATCAAATATTGCTGCCATTCACTACTTAATCCCAGGTCATTAAAAAACATGGAATTGTAAGGGGGAGCGCCCTTTTCGTAGGTGGTATTGATAAAACCTTTTCCCCGCTCGGCGTTCAGGCCACGGACCCAAAAAACCGCCAGCAGGACCTCATCGGTCTCCAGGACATTTTGAGTGCCAAAAGTAGCCGAGTATTCCCAGTAGTTGGATGGCCGATCGTTGGTCTTCAGGCGAACAGCCTTAGAAAAGGGCATATCTGCTACGTCCATTTCGGTCCGGATGACCCCTTCCTGCGTAAATAGACTGGCCAATGTATTCGTCTCTTTGTCACTCAAGACCCAGCTACCGCCGGTAATACCATATTCGGTCTCCAGCTGGTTCAGTAGCCAATTGTGGTAGGCGTCGGCTTGTGCCCAAGCAGGTAGCTTTAGCAGTAAGCAAAAAGCCAAAGTTGCAAGTAACTCGTAATAGTGCAAGTACATTTTAAATTGCCTCATAAACAATGCTTTAAAGTTTAATGGATTGGAAAATTACAGGTGTATCCAAATCTTTATCGCATAAAGTAGGACAAGGTCATCAATAGGATGACCCTTTTTTTTGAAAGAATATTTCTTTGAAGGATAAGGTGGTCCGGACGCTCACTTTTCACCATTTCCATTCCTCCTTGAAGGATCAAAGCGAAGAAGGATTCACAAATTGGTTTTCAGCAACTCATTAGTATTTTTTACGTATTTTAAAATACTGTTTCTTTAAAAAACAATCCTCGTTATTCTTATGGATGAGCTGATAAGTCGAGCCTTTAAAACCACTTTTCATACTATCTTAGAAGATGTCCCCGCAGATGATTTTCGATTCATTAACGAAAGTGTCCTAAGATATTTTTTCATCAAATCCCTGCCAGATGATATTGGTGTAGAAGAGGAATGGAATAGGATAGACCTGTTTTTACATGATGATTCAGGTCAATACCCTATTGAATTCAAGCATTATTTTAGAAGACCATTAAAGCGATTTAATGGAAAGAACTCTTCTCCCAAAGGTGGTCCAAGCAAACAAAACGTTCGTGAGTTTATAGCCTCCAGCAAAAAGTTGGTTAGACTAGAGGAAAATCCATCCATAATGAAAATGGGAGTAGATCTAAAAGATCGCTACTTCATTTTGGTAGCCGGAGACAGGCAAAAGGATAAAACAAAGTTTTCTGATTTTTATAAAAGGAAACACATAAACGCATTGCGGGATAATGGTATCGAATCCCAATTACTTGTTGAAGAAGCTAAGACGATTGATGACTTACATGTTTTTGGGTGGGTGCTAAAAATGAAAAAAATTGACTAGTTCTGTTAGTAGAAACAAAAATATTTCTATGACTATTAAAGAAGCCATACTTAAAAGTCTCAGCGACCTAAAGAAACCTTCAAATTATATGGAGGTCCATGACCACATTATTAGCAGGAGGTATTATGAATTTAAAGTTGCTAAAACACCTCAAGCCACTATCTCTTCTCAATTAGGCGAATTTATTAGGAATGGAGATACGAGGGTTAAAAGAATAAAAGGTGAGGGAGGTGGCTATCTTTATTACCTAACAAAGGATGAAGATTCCATTGACATTGATTTAGTTAATCAGGTAGCACCAGAAACCAAACCTAAATCAAAGACTTTTTTAGAAAGAGACTTACATGTATTGCTGAGCAGTTTTCTTAAAAATACAGGAATTTATGCTAAGACCATTTTCCACGAAAAATCTAAAAACAGTAAAGACAGTCATCAAAAATGGATTCATCCTGATATGGTCGGGATCCGTTTTTTAAGCTTACAGAACAAAGTAAGTCAGGCATTTCTTCGATCAGTAAACAGAGCGGACACCTTTAAAATGACCTCTTATGAACTAAAAAAGGAAATCAACACAGATTACGAGTTGAAAAAATGTTTTTTCCAGGCAGTATCCAATTCCAGTTGGGCCAACTTTGGATATTTGGTCGCATTTGAAATCAGCGATAGTTTACACGATGAAATGGAAAGGCTCAATCAATCCTTTGGCATCGGCATTATCGAATTATCTTCTAATCCGTTCGAAAGTAAAATATTATTTCCTGCCAGATACAAAGAACTGGATTTCAAAACAATTGATAAACTCTGCAAGATTAACTCTGAATTTGAGGGTTTTATTGAAAAAACGGAGAAGCTACTCACTGCAACAGAAAGGTATGTGAAATCAACAGAAAGAGAGTTAGAGGATTTCTGTGATGACTATTTGGAGCAAGACTCAGAAATAGAAAAATATTGTAGGGAAAAGCATATTCCTTTTGCAAAAGACATGAACGAGGAAGTATAACTTATGACCTAATTTTCACTGCTAAACAACCAGTAATATGAAATTCAATTCCTACATCTGGAGCCTGTACAAAAACTCACCAGAAGGTAAAAAAACAATAGAAGGATTCCATCCTGTTAAAGAATTCCCTCATGAAGAGCAGTTTCTCTATTCATTTGAGAAAACAACTTTTGACACTGTAAATTCATGGAAGGAAAACTATACCTATGATGGTGCAATAAATCTTGACAAAATCTTCCATCACTATTTCAGAGAAAAACCTTTTGAGATAGAAGACGCTGATGCCATATTTGAAAGCTGGGCAGAGAAAGGTATAACATATAGAGGAGTTCAATTTATTGGAAGCCAACAATATGAGGATTGGTGGTATTACTTAGAAAACATTTCCAACGCATTATACGCAGCTAGTCCTAATTTTTTTTTCCCATTCTTTTTTACGTCAGATCCTGAAACTGCATTTAGGTATGTTGATTTCGAAGAGATCTGTAACTCCTTCAGCATAGCCTTACCTGAAGTTCCAAAAAAATACCAGAAAAAAGAGCGTGCTCTATATTACCTGGAAATCTGCAAAACTTTATATGATTTTCGTACAGCAAATAATTTGACGCCTCCTGAACTGATTGCCTTTATCTATGGCTTTGCTCCAAACGTTGTATTCGGAAAGGATGATATGCAGGAAGAAGAGAGTTTACCTCAGCCATCCAAGGTCTGGTATGTAGCTGGGGGTAAAGGGAACTTTATGGATGTTGATAATGCTAGTGAAGAAACCATCTTACGTTGGCAAGCTAATATTGATACATCCAAAGGAGACATCATCATTATGTATTGCAGATCTCCCAGAAGCTATATCCATTCTATATGGCGAACTATGAATGATGGATTTATTGATCCTTTCTTTCACTATTATAATATGACCTACATTTCTTGTCCTATCAAAGTATCTCCCATTTCCTGGCAAGAGATTAAAACGAATAATGTTTTAAGTCAATCTCCTCTGGTAAAGAAGAACTTCCAGGGTGTAAATGGTTATCCTGTCAGCTATAAGGAGTATCAGGAAATGATAAGATTATGGGAAGAAAAGGGGATGGATTCCCAAGACTTACCTACTATTGAACCTATTAAATTGCTTTCTCCTGATATCATTCTAAAATCAGAAAAGGATGTGGAGGAATATTTAATAGAACCTCTCCTTTTAAAACTTAAATACAAACAAGGAGATTGGGTTCGACAAATGCCTATCAGAATGGGAAGAAGGCATACTTACTATCCTGATTATTGTGTTTCTGTCAATAAGGAAGGAGCAGAAATGATCATTGAAGCTAAATATTCTATTATCAGCGATAAGGAGTTGCAGGAGGCTTTTTCTCAGGCAAAATCTTATGCCAGAAATCTGCTATCCTCTAAATTGATGATTGCTGCAAAAGAAGGTTTTTGGGTTTTTCTTAAGAATGGGAAGGTTTTTGATCGTTCTAACTTTCAGAAGTTTTCATGGAATGATGTAGAAGATCCTGATAGTTTTTTTGAGTTGTTGAAGTTGGTTGGAAAATCTGGGTAAATGATTTTCATGGGATAGTTTTTAAAACAATTTGTTGATTTTTAACCCAATTTGAGGTATTTTTGCATAAAACAACCTATTGCCAGCTAATAAACCAATTTACAGAATCATCCATATTAATAACCTGAAGTACATTCTGGAGAAGGGTAAGTTATCTTGTCCTAACCATCTTGAAGCTGACCCTAATTATCAAAATATTGGCTTAACTGACTTAATTAAAAAAAGAAGCGAACAAGTCTTACCCCTCACTAATAATAAAACCTTTAAAGATCATGTAGCATTCTATTTTGGTCCAAGATCCCCAATGTTATATAAAATCTTTACAGGACATGGGGGAGTAAAAAAGATTTCGCAATCTGATATTATTTATCTGGTTAGTGGAACCAAATTTATTGTGAACCATTCTTGTCAATTTATATTTACAGACGGTCATGCTACACAAAAAATCACTAAGTTTTTTGATGACATTAAAGACCTTAAAAATGTAGACTGGAAAGCTGTAAATGCCAGAATATGGAAGGATGATCCTTCTTCAGATACTGACTTCGATCGACAAAGGAAGAAACAGGCAGAGTTTTTAGTTCAAGGCGAACTTCCTCTCAGTTGTATTACTAAAATAGCGACCTATGACGAAGGAAGCCAGAAATATGTGGTATCTTTATTAAACCAAAGAGGCTTAAAAATCCCTGTTGAAATAGACAAAAACCTCTATTACGAATGATCCAATATACCAAAGGAGATATTCTGAAAGCTGATGTCGAAGCTTTAGTCAATACAGTCAACACTGTTGGTGTGATGGGCAAGGGGATTGCTTTGGCTTTTAAAAAGGCTTTTCCTGAAAATTTCGAGTTCTACTACAAAGCCTTTCAGGAAGGTAAACTGGAAGTTGGGAAAATGCTTGTTTTTCCCACCCAGCAAATGTTTCCCAAGTATATCATCAATTTTCCTACCAAAAAACACTGGAGGCATCCTTCCAAATATGAATATATTAGAGAGGGGATAATCAATCTGGTTAAAGTTATAAAAGAAAATAATATTCAATCTATTGCCATTCCTCCTTTAGGCTGCGGTAATGGTAAATTGGACTGGAATATTGTCCGTTCTATGATAGAAGAAAGCTTGTCTGAAATAGCGGAAACGAAAGACATCATCCTCTACGAACCTGGTTATCAACCACCTGCAAAAAAAGGACCATCAGACCAACAATCTGTAAAATTGACCAAGGCCAGAGCTATGCTATTGTTCCTCATGCACCAATATGACCAATTAGGTTATACCTTAAATTTGTTGGTCATTCAGAAACTGGCCTATTTTTTACAAAAAGCTGGAGAACCTTTACGGCTTGATTATGAAAAAGGTTGGTACGGTCCTTATGCCAGAAAATTGCAGTACGTCCTAAAAGCCCTCAATGGCACCTATCTTTTCTTTCCTGAAGAAGAGACCCAGCCCAATACTTCAGTTAAATTAGCTTACAATAAATTTGATTACCTAAATCAATTTATTGCGAATAACCTCAGTATGGAACAAAAATCTCGACTGGATCAGGTCCTTAATCTGATCGAAGGTTTTGAATCTCCCTTTGGCCTAGAACTATTGGGTACGGTGGATTTTATTGCCAGCAGTAATCAAACTTACTCTGCTGTGGACATTCATGCCCACATTCAGGACTGGACCAAGCGGAAAAAGGAACTCATGCCGCTGGAGCAGATTGAAGTGGCGCTGGAGCAGTTGAGAGCTAAAGTTCTGCGGAGTTGAAGAAATGTGAAAAAGAAACAAAAAGTAAATCAAGCATCAATATTTTCTCTTAAAACACTTTTTCTTCCTTTTTTTATTTTTTTTCTATCAAGGGGTTGCGTAATATCAATTCATAGCATATATTTGCACACGCAATTACGCAATGGGCGATTAGCTCAGTTGGTTCAGAGCACCTGCCTTACAAGCAGGGGGTCACTAGTTCGAGTCTAGTATCGCCCACAAAAGTTAAAAGCGTTATAGGGTAAATTCTATAGCGCTTTTTTTATTTTATTAATGTTAGAAGCAATTAGCTCAGTTGGTTCAGTGCATCCCGATGTAATCGGGAGGGTCACTAGTTCGAGTCTAGTATCGCCCAATTAAACATGAGTCACCTAGCTAATACCTCCACCCCAAAACATCCAACTCCTGTTTAGTTGTTCCTTCCTGCGCCTCCAAAACCACCTCATACTTCCCAGGCCGAATATACCGCTCGTAATGAATAAAATACGGCAACGAACTTTCTTCTCTTTTTATGACCATATCCCATCTAAATTGATTCAAGCCCTTTTTCGCTTCCAACTGCTTTTTCCAGATGGTTTCTTTTTGTTGGTTGATTATAGACAATTCCAACAGCTCATTTTCCTCCATCCAAAAACTGATCGGCACTTTTGTAATGCTTGCCTTATCCACTTCTCCGTGGCTGGCCCGTACCTTGGGGTATTGCGCCGGAGGAATACCCAATAGCACATTCTTTCCGGGCTTAAAGTTCATTTCTGCTACATCATAAATGGGCTGGAGATCGACATAATAAATCCCCCGGCCATGAGTGCCCACGACTAACTCCTTCTCCCTTTCCTGAATCTCCATATCCCCGATGCTCACCGCCGGCATATTCTGCCCTAGCCAATTCCAGGACTTTCCGCGATCCGTAGAGATATAAACGCCTCGGTATACTCCCGCATACAAAATATCTTCATAAAAAGAATCTTCAAGAATGACGTTCACGGGTTCATTGGGAAGGTTGGAGGCGATTGGCCGCCAGTTCTTACCATAGTTTTCCGATACAAAAAGATATTTATTCAGATCATCATTATTGATACCGGTCATGGCGAGATATACTCTCGACTTTTTAAAGCGGGAGGGATAAATGCTGCGAATATAAAAAGGCGGAAGCCTATCTGAATACTCCTCCCAGTTTTGCCCGTCATCTTTACTGCACCAAAAAACGCCTTCGTCCATACCTACATACAAAAGTCCTGGCTGAAGATGGGATTCTACT
>JAUIKE010000027.1 GCA_030430845.1 Bacteroidia bacterium
GTAATAGCTCGCATATTTTGTTTGTTGCTTTAAACTAAAATACGCATACTTTACTCAATTGAAGAACCTTTTATTTTAAATGTCAACCGGCATGTGAAACATGCCCTTTTTAAGAAAAAAACAAAGTTTTTTTCTTAAAAAGACCTCCTAAATAAAATTTTCTGGGGTGGGTAAAAACAAGGAACGAGTTTTTACACAACCCCGTGTCTTTAGTAAATAGTACTAAAGGGAATGGCTTTTAGCTTATAGACTGAGGTAGTCAAACCTTTTATCTCCGGACTGTTGTTAGCCGACGAATTTAAAATATCGCAAAGCTCAGGCGTATCCGGCCTGGTGGGGATAAGCTTCCTAATAAAAGTTAAGCAGTCTTCCCATTCCTCTTCCGTGATATCTACGCCTACTTCACGCTGGCAATAGCTTCCACTTGGCAACCAGCTGAGTACATATTTTTGTCCGGTACTTGGGAATTCGATGGCACTCACCGCTCTGGCATTTCCACCAGGTGCATTAAGATCAGTCCAGATCGTGGCTCCTGTATAAATGGTACAAATTAAGTCATCTGTATCCAGGTAGGCCACCCATTCGTATTGGGTGATGGTATTGATATCACAGTGAGTACAGGTCACACAATAGCCTTCTTCATCTGAGAGGTAATCTCCATGAGCCAGGTGCGCCGGAAGAGCCTTAGAATTAATGTTTATATTTTGATATACGCCCTCGTCATTTAGATGGCAGATAGAAGTGTTATTCGCTCTGAAGGTAATATCATGAGTTACTTCATCAAATGTGCTGTTTTCAGAGCAGGCAAATAAACCTGCTATTCCTAGTATTAAGAAAGGAATTAGGTGCTTCATTGAAGATATATTTTGAGAAAAAATCGATTTCTTTGAAAAATTAATTCGATATCTTAATCATCCCAGTCCAAACATGGTCGGTACGATCCATCCCATCATTATAGCTGTCCGTCCACATATAACCCGAGGCTCCCTGGAAGCGACCAGTACCTCCTACGATAAGAATTTTATCTTTGAATTCAAAAACGTAACCCGGGCGAGTGGTTGGAGTAATTACGCCGGTTCCTTCAATATCCAGAAATATTTCATCACCATTAGCAGCAACTAAACTGCCACTAATATCTCCATAATAAATAGTGGCTTTTGTGATGTCACCAGGATAATTCTCATCGAAAACAGGCAATACACAAAATTCCATGTGAGATGTGAAACGCCCCAAATGACTGGCGATGCCTGGCTCATCAGTATCCTGAACATTTAAAAAGGGGAAATCACTGTCGCCGCATGTACCAACGATTCCGCCAAAGGTGGAAAAAGTCGCTTTGATGGGTTGCATGACATCATAGTTTTTCTTAGAGATTGCATCCTTCTCTTTAGGTAAGGTTGTCAGATGATTGGAATCGTCTTGCAGCAATTCCCTTTCACAGGCGAGAAAAGCTAATACGGATAATAAAGCAAAAAAAGCAAATAAAGCTGCTTTGGTGTTTTTCATAACTAAGTAGTTTAGAGTGAATAGAATTGATTTAAACTTACAGGGCTGAACTGCGGCCAATAAGTTTAAATCAATTCATAATTTAAATGTCTTAATAATCGCCTCCCTTATTTTTTCATTGTTATGGTTCCACTCCAATTATGGTGGGAGTAGGAATCTTCGCTGCTGTTGTAGTCGTCGGTCGTTCCACCACCACTGGCACCTTCAAAGCGACCGGTGCCACCAAGAATCACGAATGGGTCGTCTTTCCAGTAAGAAGTTACAAATTCAGGATGGTCGTCTTGTCTTCCCTGTATGACCTGCCCCCCCACTGAAACATTCAGTATGTCTCCATTTGCCGCAACGATATAAGCGTCGGGATCACTATAATTCCCTTCATCGTCGATACAAAAATCGAAATGAATAGTAGAACGGCCGAGATGGGTCCCGGTGCCGTCCCCATCAACAATAACGTTGACATAAATAGGAAATTCACCACATTCCTCAGATGGACCTATATAGTTGTAGGTACCCAGGTATTTCACCTTGAATGGAACGGTAACCATTTTTTCTGAAGAGCGAGGCGAAATCTCGGTGTCATCTGCCAGGATACCGTCTGTCTGGGTACAGGTAGTGAGTAGCACGCCCACTGCAGCAAGCAGCAATAATGTTTTAAGTGTTTTCATAATTGTAGAGTTTTATTATTATTAAAAACCTTCGTCTTTGACGATGGTTATGTATGTTGGCTGCGCCAGTATTTTTTGACACAAAAAGTTGATATTTTTTAAAAGTAATTGTATATTTATGCTGTGAGCAATTTAATTGGGTCTGCTGAAAACCAAAGCAGATGTAAATTATAATTGTTGTCCAAATGAAGCAAAAATAGCTATCATTGAATAACCTGCCGGAATAGCAGATTACGGACGTGGAGTGATAGTCAGCCACCTAACTTTCTAGGTGCAAATTGCGATGAAGCGTCTAAAGTTCAAGGTTTATGTTGGGCCTTTGGCCCATACATTCCTTGAAGCCACCTCCTTTGGGGGTGGTAGTTCACTAAGTTAAATTGATATCAACAAGGCGTTGATCAAAACAGAACAAGAGGGCGGTAAAAGTTTGGGTTTTAGATGTTTCACATATACATAAATCTAATAAATGAATAGGTCAGGTGGATAGCCTGATCTTTCCAAATTTTGGAATATTTGTTGCAAAAGAATGGAGGGTTTTGGCCTATTTGTTTCAATAAGCTTGAAGTTGAATGTGCTTAAAGTATTGAAGGCTAATTACTTACGTGTTTCATTCGGTTGGCTGCCGAATTCTTTAAAAAAAGACCGGCTGAAATGTGAAAAATCTTTATACCCAACCTGATCAGCAATTTCTCCAATCGGAAGCTCGGTTTCTTCAAGCAGATATTTTGCCTTTTGTAATCTTTTCGAGCGAATGTAGTTAGCAGTCGATTGACCTGTTAATACCTTTAGTTTTCGGTGCAGTTGAGTACGACTCATAGCCATAGCTCTGCATAAAAATTGGGTGTCAAAAAGATTATTTCCCAGTTGCTTATCAATCGTTTGATCTACTTTTTGGAGAAAGGCGGCTTCCATATGAACAGAAGGTTCAGGAACCTCGGCTGTTTTAGGTAATATAGATAAGCGTTCTTTTAATAAAAGGCTTTTCTGGTAAAGGTTATGCAGCCGAATCAGCAATTCTTCCTTGTCGAATGGCTTCGTGAGATAGGCATCAGCTCCTTGAATTAGGCCAATCTTTTTATCATCCTGAGACGCCTTGGCCGTTAGTAAAATTACGGGTATGTGACTGGTTCGATGATCGGACTTTAGTTGCTTGCATACTTCAAAGCCATCCAGTTGAGGCATCATGACGTCACAAAGGATGGCATCTGGTATGCCTTCCCGGGCCTTTTCTACTCCTTCCTTGCCGTTACCAGCTGTTTGAGTTAAATAATACGGCGACAGACAGGAGACAATATACTCCGTAACGTCTGTATTATCTTCGATGATTAACACCTCAGGTTTTTCCTCATTAGAATTTTTCAGCGGTTGGTTAGGCTCATTGAGGTTATTGTTAGAGTCCTGGACTACCTGGATCGGAGGATATGCGCCCACCTTTTCTTTCTTAACGGCCTTATGATGAATAGGGAGTAAGATCTTAAAACTGGAGCCTTTCCCTTCTTCGCTTTCCACCTGGACCCGCCCCTTCAGCAGTTCAACCAATTCTTTAACGAGTGATAAGCCGATACCCGAGCCTTCGCCCGAGCGGGTTGCGGAATCATCTGCCTGGTAGAAACGGTCAAATATATAAGGCAGTTTTTCAGAAGGGATACCTGCCCCGGTATCAGTCACTTCAATTTTCAGCAGGGGAGTGGTTTTTTCGATAATTTTTGAAGCGATCACCCGTACACTACCATAGGCCGGAGTAAATTTAATGGCATTGCCAACCAGGTTGAGCAAGATCTGCTGGATTTTTTGTTCATCGAAATCCATCACCAGGCTTTCGAGTGGTGAAAAAAAGGCAAGGTTCAATTTTTTATTTTCTGTTAAAGAATGGCAGGATTCAGTGAGGTATTGCAAGTAGGGAATAATATCGGACTGCGTCCAGTTAATAGAAAGCGTATTGGTTTCCAGTTTGGACAGATCTAATAATTGATTAACCATGTTCAACAGTCGGTCACTGTTTCGCATGATTAATGTTTTGGCTTTTTCCGGCTGTACGATTTGATCAGCCATTCCTTTTATGACGGTTAATGGAGTTCTGAATTCATGGGTAATGTTGGTATAAAATCGACTTTTAAAATGGTCCAGCTCGTTTAATCTGTCGGCTCTTTCCTGCTCGAGTTGTAAACGGGCTTTTAATTGAAGCCTGCGGTATTGGTAGAGAAACAAACTGGCCAGGAAACTTAGAAGTGCAATGGAATATAAGGCATAGGCCCACCAGCTTTGCCACCAGGGAGGAAGAATGGTAAAGCTGTATTCGAGCGTTTCACTCCAAACCTGTGCAGCTCCGACGGCTTTCACTTTAAGGGTATAGGTATTGGGCGGCAGGTTATGGAATTCTACTTTGGATTCTCGTTGAGGAAGGCTCCAGTTTTCATCAAAGTTTTCCAATAAATAACTATATCGGACCTGGTGCGGTGAAGCCCAATCAATGCCGGAAAAGTGGAAGGTGAGGTGCTTGAGATCTGATGGTAATCTCATGTGCAGGGGGTAATTATAAAACGGGGCAACCTCATTAAAAGATTGACTTAGTTTTTCACCGAATTCCAGCGTTTGTACGTAATCGGTATCAGAAAGCCTTTGATAATCTATAAATTGTTGTTTTACTTCGATGTTATGAAGACGTACTATCGGTGCTTTATGAGGAAGTTTGAACTCATTGAGGTCCAGCATCATGGCGCCTTTTGTTTTTCCCCACCAGATCCGGTTTTTACTGTCGATGAAAGAACTGTGGTAGAGAAAGTCCGCCTGTTTCAGACCATCTGTTTTTTCAAAGTTATATATTTTATAAGCCTTATCTTTGGCTTGATTGGAGGAGTCCGGTACCAGTAGAGACAGCCCGTTTTGGGTGCCGGCCCATATATTTTGAGCCCTGTCTATTTCCAGGGAATAAACTTTTCTGTGGACCAAGCCATCCTCCTGTGTGAAATTTGTGAAATTTTCTCCTTCAAAGGAACTTACGCCCCCTTCCGTGCCGATCCACATTTTCCCATCCTTATCTTTTACCATATCTACGACTAAACTATGAGGCATTCCTTCATCTTTGGTATAAATAATAAAGGAATCCCGATTCTGCTGATTGTTCATTGACGAAGTCAACCCTCCCAAGTATTGGAGGTGCCCAAACCAAATATTTTGTTTGTCGTCCTCAGCTATAGGTCCCGCCAGGTTAAATTCAATGCCTGGCCCTGCAGGCATGATAAAATTAGTAAGATAGGTTCCGTCAAAATGCCTTAGGCCTTCCAATGTGCCAAACCAAAAATGCCCCTTACTATCTTCCAGGATGGAAATAAGGAAATTGCTCCATCCCTCGCCTACGTCAAATTGCGTTAATCGCCCAGGGTTTTGGGAAGGATTAAAATAAGCAACCCCACGGTTGCCGCTACCCAGCCAGATATTATCCTGGCTGTCTACGGCCAGGGCATGTATGCCTGCGTTTAAAAAATCCTGATTAATATTATCCCCTGTAAAAAGCCTAAAGGTGCTGTCATCAAAGCGGACCACTCCGTTTGGCCAACCCTGACTTACAGCAAGCCAGATATGGCCATACCTGTCTTCTTTTATGTCATTGACCTGAAAATTTAATGCATCATTGTAGTACTTGAATTCAGGAAGTCCGAAACGGTGGACCCCTTCATCTGTCCCGACCCAAATGTTTCCATAGCTGTCCTCTCGTATGACACTTATGGTAGTACTATTCATTCCATTTTCCTTATCAAAATGAGTGAAAGTTTTTCCATCAAAACGGTCAAGGCCCATGTTGCGGGTTCCGAACCAGAAGCTTCCCTGACTGTCTTCATACAATTCCAGCACAAGGTTGCTGCAAAGGCCTTCCTCCACAGTATATTGATGGATGTAATTTCTGTTTCCTGTAATGTCCAAACGACATACTCCGCCACCATTTGTAGCTATCCATAAGTTCCCATGACTGTCTTCCAACATGGCATTGATGTTATTGTGGCATAATCCATCTTCCATTGTTAGGTGGGTGAAAGTCTGACCGTCGAAGCGATTCAACCCGTTTCCTTCTGTCGCGAACCAAAGATTCCCGTTACTATCTTCTAAGAGGGCCGTTACATGATTGTTACTTAACCCTTCCTGAGTACTGTAATGGATGAACTGCTGACCGTCAAATTGACCAACTCCACGGTTCCTGGTTCCGAACCAAATATTCCCTCGGCTATCTAACAAAAGCCTGGTAACCCCATTGTATTGATAGCTTTCCTCATTAGAGAAATAAGTGAAATACCTGCCGTCATATCGACCTAGGCCGGATCGGGTTCCAAACCAGATATGTCCGTTTTGGTCTTCCAGTAAGGATAAATGTGTAAAGCCGTGTTCGGGTACATCTTCTGAATTATGAAAAAAACTAAGGTTTTTACCATCGTATTGGGTCAATGTCTCATCCCTGGAACCTAACCATAAATTTCCCCGGCTGTCCTCTAAAATACTGTGAATGATATTGTTGGTTAAGCCTTCTTCGACGGATAGGTATTGAATATTCGTGACCGCATTATCTCTCATCTGGAGCGGACCTGCCGTAAGTGGTTTGGAATGAAAGGCAGGTACTTTTGTTTGTTGTGCAGGCAGTGTATCCGGATCGGATAGTCCATCTTTTCCTGGGGTGAATTGCTTTAAGCGCTGGTCTAAGCTTACTAATTGGGGGACTCCTGCCGGGCGAATATGAGGATGAGCGGGAACTGTTTTTTGATAGGAGGGGATCGGGAGGGTTTGAGGAGCTACTTTGCTTGCAGGCTTTCTTTGCTCTTCCGTAAGTGGAGTAGGAGTGCCTGTAGGAATAGTATCGCCCTGGATACTAATGAAAGGTTTAGATTGGATTACTCCCTCAAAACGTTCAATAGGGATAGTATCCTTATGCTTATTTTGACAAGCACCTATTACCAACACAGTTGCCAACAGAAGTGTCCACTTCCAGGGGTGAAAAAGTACTTGGAAGAACTTGCTTGGGTTCATTGTATGGTGTCGGTTCAATTCCTTACTGATGCAAGAAATATAGTTCGTACTGTAAAATATGATATTTAATCAAATTTGTAAAGGGGCAAGCTCTTATCCATCCTTACTTTGAATAAACCCAGTTAGCATTCCATTGGTCTGTTCCTGCAATTTTTTTCTGAAAAAAGGCGTCCATCCTATAAGATAACCGACAGGACCTAATGCCTGCCGTGCCCAGCGATGCAGATTAAAGCGGTCGGTATGCCGGATGATCTTTCCATCTCTGAATTCAAATTCTGCTTCAATAATGTTGTGTACCCGGCGGTCTGTCTGGCTAAAGGTATAGTGAGCCTCCCAATGCGCTAAGCCTTTAGTACCATCCATCCTTATGTTGGAGGCTGTTACTTTGAAGTCTTTTCCTTTCTGTGAGCGACAGAGCATGCGCCACATATTTTTTGCTCTTTCTCCCTTCAAAGTGCCAAAAGCAGGGTCGTGAAAAACTACTTCCTCATGGTAGCAGGCCACCATTTTTTCAGCATCCAGTTCTTCAAAAGCACGGTAAAATTCTTCAATGAGGCTTTTCATAATAAATTTTATTTAAGTAAGTAAGTGCCGGTTCTTTTATCCCCTGATCCATACCCAAATCCATCTCAGTAAGTTTAGGAAAAAAATGAAGGAAAAAAAGCCCAGAAAGAACATTGGTATATAAAAGTTTAAACCATTGGAGCCTTCTTCGCTCCCTCCCCATACCAGGATCATCATAAAGGCAAGAATGGCAAGAAAGAAAATGCTTTTCAGCACATTCGCCGGAGGTGAATCGCCCGTCCAGTTGAAATGAAGCATTCTTGTGAAAAAGGGGCTCCTGCCCATCCACCGGGCAGGAAAAAGCCTCCAGTATCGAGCCAATAGCTCAACGAATAGCAAGGAGCCCAAAAGGAGAAAAAAGCCGCCAATGGCGTATCCCAGCCAGTTTGGCATTTCGCTTTGAAAACTTCCTTTGCTGGTGTAGTAAATGGCTAATCCACCTAATCCAGCAGTTAGCAGACTGGCAAATGATGATAGTTGGTATTTATTCAAAGCTTTATTTTTTCAAAACATAAATAACCCAGGGCGCAATGTCCAGTTCACTCTTCCATTCAAAGGGCTCCTCTTTTTTACCCAAAGGTTTATAGCTCGCTTCTAAGTTTAATCCTGCTTTCGAAAAAAGTTCCAGATAATCTGCCTCCAACCAAATGGTATCTTCTACCGGGCGTTGGTCTTCAACATCCGTCATGATGATGTGAACTTTTTCACCACTTTTTGCTTCCTGGTTCTCCGGAAAATCTTTTGTGGTAAAGGATGCCCATTCATTAAAATAAATTTCGGGAGTAGAATCCAGCAGAATGATCCGACCTTCGTTATGGATGAGTTGGGCTAAGCCTTTGAGAATATGAAGCCGGTTGTCCTTCCCTGGAATATTATCAAAGGTGAAAATAGAGGTGATGAGATCGAACTGTTCTTTTGGCAAACTGGAAAAATCACCGTCGGGGATAAGCTGGTAACGACCTGAAGGATCTGTATTTTGTGCCAAGTCTACCATGTCTCTGGAAATATCAATTCCGGTCACTTCAAACCCTAGCTGAGTGATAAAACGGGTAGACCTACCCGTACCACATCCAAAATCGAGGGCTTTCGTACCGGATGCATGCCTGGAAATAATTTCGGGTATGTCCCGATAAGCCAAAAAGTAAGTATTCGGGAATTCCAATTGGGCATAGGAGGCAGCCCGCAGAGGATCCTGGTAAACGTTCGAGAAATCCATTTGTGACATATTGTTATTGTGAAAAGATGCAAGAGAGTTTATCCATGACCTCATTCCAATATTGCTTCACCTCTTCTCTTTGTTCCGAATTCAGTAGTTTTTCCTGGTGAAAGCTGATTGTAGCTCTGCCCTTGTTATTAATCACTCGAAGCTGTAGTAAGCTGGTATTTGGCCAGTGAGGAATTTTCCAGTTCAAACGAATGTGCGAATTGGGTTTTAATACTCTGACAAAGGCCTCCACCCCTTCTTTGGTAGTGAAGTTTTTTTTCAATTCCAATTCCTCGTCTAGTTTTCCCAGCCAGATATTCAAGCCTTCTATTGCAAAGATAAAATCCCAGGCTTGTTCCGGGCTGATAGGAAAGGTTCTTCGAATTCCGAATTGAAATCCGACGTCTTTGGTTTGACCTGTGATCTTTTTCATTTGAGACTCGTGCATTGAAAAGTTTGGTTGAAAAAGGAGGAATTGCTTCAATTTACACAGATTTGACAATAAATACCGAGGTCAATGTTTAAACATGGAACTTTTTAGAATATGTTAACAGTTATAAAATAAACAATTAATAAGGCAATTTCGTCTAAATAAATGGCATTATAATATAACAGTCGGTAAATTTATTGACTTTAAGACAATGGCTAACCTTCTCATCCGACTGAAGGAAAAAAATAAAAATGGGCTACAACCATTGGAGGCGTGTGATAATCCTTCCTAGAAGTAGTCTTAGCTATTCCCACTATAATAAACCGTTACTTTTTACGTTTTGGACGTCTAAATCTAAGTACCGTGTTGCATGTTTTTTTTGCTTTTAAGTAAAACTGACCACCACTTCAAAGTTTGTTATTGGCTAAAGAAAACTATTTACAGCTTATGAATTTAAAAATCCTTCTGGTCAGCAGTCTTATTTTCTGCTGCTTTTTCGACCTTTCAGCGCAATTGGGAGCTAATATGAATACTCCCCTGAATTCGTACTGCTCTCCTGGTGTGGACAATAAGTCGCGCAGCCGGGGGATTGAGTTCTCTTACCAAATGAGTAGCGTAGGTCGCTGGAACGGTGTGAATGGGATTAACTCTTACAGCCTGAATGGCATTGAGGCCCTGACCTTTAAGCTGAAGGCTCCTCTTTTACTGAAACCTGACTTGAAAATTTTGGCAGGATACACTTATCAACCCGAAGATATTGAGATGGGAACCTCTCTGGGAAGTAATTTTCCTGTGCTGCTTCCCATCGGTGATACGCGCCTGAAAAGTCACGGTTTGGCATTATACGCTATCAAATCATTGGATGCCCGTCATTATATGGCCTTGCGCTTTAAGCTGACTTCTAGTGGTGATTACAATGGCTTCCTGAACTTTGATCGGGCTTTTGTGAGTTACAGTGCCATTGCCGCCTATGGTATCAAACCCCATAAAGATCTGGAGTATGGATTCGGACTGAGTTTTAGCAAGAACTCTCAACGTACCCTCGTTCTGCCTTTCATGTTCTACAACAAAAATTTCAACGATAAGCTGGGTCTCGAGGCGACTATTCCTACAGATATTAACCTGAGATGGAATATGAATAAAGAAACCAATCTGCTGGTAGGTTACAACCTGAGTAGCAGCAGTTATGGTGTTAATTTACCCACAACAGAGGTCAGTCAGAATATAGATCAAAGTGAATTTAGGTCCCCATTTGTCTTGAGGCATTCTGAGATCCAGGCGGGCTTCTCACTGGAACGGCAGATCGTTCCCTGGGTGTGGGCCAATTTCAAAGGTGGTTATCAGTTTAATCTGAATACCCGTTTGCAGAGTATGGTGCCCGGAATTGATGATTTCAGGTATCGGCCGGATAACGGGATGTATTTCAGGGTCGGATTTTTTATCTCACCACCAAGGTAAAAATCAGAAATAAACAAAAAAAGGGCGCCGGCGGCGCCCTTTTTTTGTTTATTTTTATCAGGATAAAGCACAATCATGTTCGAAAAACTCTTACCATACGACGCTGCCTACATCATCCTGGAGGCTTACGTACACTATCACCACAGCTTCAAGCGCATTACCAAGCGGGCCAAGATCCGCTTCGAGCATAAAGACTGGCACGGCATTCAAGCGGATGCCCGTACCCGCCTGACCTTGTACCGCTTCTCGGTGGGCGAAACAACTGAAAAGCTGAAAGCCTTTTTAGGTGATCAAGCTTATGATAAAAATGTATGGAGAGAGATGAAGGTGATGTATTATGAAGAGATCCTGAATTTTAACACCAAAAACATTGCCGAAACGTACTTCAATTCGATCTTTCGTCATACCCATCGAGGGCAGGTCAATGTGGATGAAGATCTTATGTTTGTGCATGCAACGAGCAGTTACCGGGAGTTCAAATCAACCATACCGATCTATCATACCTTCTTCGTTCGCCCACCATTGGATCATTTCGTTCGTCAGATTTTTTTCTACTTTACCTTTGATATCCCCTACGAGAATCTGGACAGGGATATTAACTACATTTCGGAAGCCATTGCAGAAACCTTAAATCTCGAAAATAGAAGCTTGCGCAATGCGCGTATTGAAATGTTGAAGTCGGTTTTTTATCGCAACAAAGGAGCTTATCTCGTAGGCCGGATTTTCCTGGAGGATAAATATCATCCGTTTGTGTTGCCCTTGCTCCACGGTGAAAACGGGATTTATATAGATGCTGCCTTGCTTACATATAATGATGTGAGTTCTATTTTTAGTTATAACCGTTCGTACTTTTTGGTAGATACGGATATTGCGAGTGAAATGGTTGATTTTTTAACGTCTATATTACCTACCAAAAGCATGCAGGAACTTTACAATTCCATTGGTTTTGTGAAGCATGGGAAAACGGTCTTGTACCGGGATATTTTGCGTTTTTTGGAAAAATCACTGGATAAATTTGTGATCGCCCCGGGTATAAAGGGGATGGTCATGATTGTATTCACCCTGCCGACCTACAACATGGTGTTCAAGGTAGTGCGTGACAAATTCCCTCCTCCCAAAACGGTGACCGAAAAAATTGTAAAAGAAAAATACGAGCTCGTTTCTTTACATGACCGGGTCGGACGTATGGCAGATAGTCACTTTTTCCAGGGCATCAGCTTTGACCTGGACCGTTTTTCAGACGAGCTGTTGGAAGAATTAAAAAATGAGGCGCCCTCCAAGATCAAAATCGAGGGTAACAAGATCGAGATCAAGTATTGTTATATCGAGAAAAAGATGGTGCCGCTCAACCTATTTCTGGAGCAGGCCAACCTGAAGGAAGCCGAGGAAGCCATCAACGAGTATGGCAAAGCGATCAAACAAATGGCAGCGGTGAATATTTTTCCAGGCGATATGTTGTTAAAAAACTTCGGAGTGACCCGCCTGAAAAGAGTGGTTTTCTACGATTATGACGAGATCGGCTTTTTGACTGACTACAACTTCCGCCGCATTCCCGAGCCCAGAGATCATTACGACGAAATGTCGTCAGAGCCCTGGTATTCTGTCGGGCCGGATGATGTGTTTCCCGAAGAGTTCCCGCGCTTTCTGATTGGGCGCAGGGAAATCAGAGATTTGTTTTTAAAATACCATGCCGACCTGTTCGATGTAGATTTTTGGATCGAACGCCAAAAGCAGCTCCGCAGTGGCGAGATCGTGGATGTGTTCCCTTATCGGCAGCGGTTGAGGTTTAAGAATAAGTATTCGGGGAATGAAGTGAATGAGGATAATTTGTTTCATTTGTGAGCAGCTTAGAGACATGTCATATCTAGACATGACATATCTCATTTGTAGGGACATGTCATGTCTAGACATGACATGTCCCAAAAGTGTCCCTTCAATATGTTGGTTTATAGCTGTTTAGCTTTTTCTGCTCTAGCGGATATCTCCTTTGAAGGAGGACATGACATGTCTAAACATGACATGTCTGATTTTCTCCCTATCTTTCTCCTGTTAACTAATCACAATTGGAGCTATGAAAAAATTTAAGTATTCAACGTACTTACCTGTTCTCTGTTTGGTTTTTTCTTTCTTTCAAATTATTCCTGGTGTTTCCCAGTCTACTCCCAACAACCAGCTCGACCAACTCATCCAGCAAATATCTCAAATCAGCATTCCTCACAGAAGCGAAGCTGAATATCGAGCCGCTTCAGAAGCCTATCAAAATATCCTGGATCAGTTGAATAAGCTCGATCCTCAGCAACTCAATTTTGAAGAAAAAATTGACCTCGACCTGGCCATCGCCCACGTCAAAAGACAGGTTTTTGAGATCAATGACATTCAGCTGTACAAGCAGGTGCCTGTTAATTATTATGCCCTCGGCGCCACCAATCAGCTGTTTGTCCGCCCCGGGGCAATTGGCGAATCGGGCGTGTGGGCAGCGGTCCGGGAACTTGAAAGACTACCGTCTGTTTTGGAAAACGCTCTAAAGAACCTTACCAACCCGGCACGTACCTGGACGGAAAATGCCATTTATCAAGCGTATTATGCCAAGTTGCTTTTAAGGGATTCGATCCCCAATGCCATCACTTTCTCTGCGGAATCAAAGAAAAAACTACTAGCCGCTGCCGGCCCGGCATTAAAAGCGGTAGAGGATTATGAACAATGGCTCAAGAAAGAGCTGCTTCCCAGGTCGAACCGTACACCTGCCTGGAACCCCAAAGAAGTAGAATTCTATCAATTTGAACATGAAATGTTGTACGATTATGGCGTGGATGAAATGATAAGGGTAGCAGAAGAAGAAAGTAAAAAGGCGATGGCTGAGATGACAGTCCTGGCCAGGCGCATTCACCCAAGCGGGGATCTCAAGACCGTTTGGGATCTGATGTTGGAAGAGGCGCCGCCCTGGGAAGAAGTCATGCCGATGGCTGAGCGCTTTGTGGAACTGACGGCCAACTGGCTGGCCAATGAAGGAAGCCATCTGGTCACGATTCCTGATTTTGATTACGGGGTACGGATCACTTCGCCGATGTCGAGAAGAGTGTTGTCATTCGGAGGGGCTACCTACGGACCTACAGTGGCAGGGCGGCTTTCGGGTTATTATGTACTGACTCCTTTAGAAGATATTCTATCAGAAAAGGAAAAAGCCAGTCGTATTCGTTCCTACAACCCATACTGGACACATGTGATCTCTTATCACGAATGGCTGGGCCATACGGTTCAGCGGGCTGCTGCCAGCACGCGCCCTCAGCGGCCCATGCGTAAGATCTTCCGCTCGATCTACCACAGTCAGGCCTGGTCATTTTACCTTGAACGCCTGCTGGAGGAAGAAGGCTACTTCGAGGATGTCTTCGATCATATGGTCGCTTTAAAATCAAGGATGGGCCGCCTGCAAATGCGGATGTGGCGCATCCAGCGTATTCTGACCAAATTGAAAATGGCCAAAGGAGAGATGAGCTTTGAGGAGGCCGTCCAGGAATACATTGATAAAATCGGGATGGAGCCAACTAATTCTTTTATTGAAGTGCAACGGGATTGTCAATCGCCTTCTCCTCCCGGCCGCGAGATCATTGGAGAGCTGATGATCATAAAATTAAGAGAGGAATACAAACAGCGAATGGGTGAGCATTATTCCATGAAGGAATTTCACGATCGCTTTTTGAGTTATGGGGATCTGCCGTTTGCGGTGGTAAGGAGGTTGATGTTGGAGGAGTAATAATTGGATATATTTTAATGGCCCATCTGGCCATTAAAATATATCCGAAGACAAATACCGATCCCCTCTATCACAGATTATACAAACCACTACTCCCTCATCCAATTCCTTCACCAACTTCATCGCCGCCGCCGTGGCTCCGCCACTACTCATGCCGGCAAAAATAGCCTCTTCCTGGGCCAGTCTTTTCATCGTGCTTTGTGCTTCCTCCTGGGAAACATCAATGATGCGATCTACCCGCTCCGGCTCAAAAATAGCCGGCAAAAATTCCGGCGACCAGCGGCGGATGCCGGGAATGCGCGAACCATCCGTCGGCTGTACTCCTACGATCTGAACATCGGGGTTTTGTTCTTTCAAATAGCGGGAAACGCCCATAATAGTACCGGTCGTACCCATCGAGGATACAAAATGTGTGACTTCTCCTTCCGTGTCTCTCCAGATCTCGGGGCCGGTGGTTTTGTAGTGCATACCCCAATTGTCGGGATTGGCAAACTGGTTGAGCATCAAATAACCCCCTTTTTTGACCAAAGATTCGGCGTACTCTCTGGAATATTCAATGGTTTTGTCGGAAGGCGTGAGCACCACCTCTGCCCCGTAGGCTTGCATGGTCTGTACGCGTTCTTTAGTGGCGCTTTCCGGCATGATGAGAGTAATGTCGATGCCGAACAAACGAGCGATCATGGCCAGAGCAATGCCAGTGTTGCCGCTGGTGGCTTCTACTAGTTTGATGCCGGGTTGGATCTCACCACGGTCCAGGGCACCCTTGATCATGTTATAAGCTGCCCGATCTTTGACGCTACCGCCCGGGTTCTGTCCTTCCAGTTTGGCGTATACTCGGACGCCCGGCTTGTTAATGATGTTGGTTATTTCTACTAAAGGAGTATTGCCTATGATATCGGCGATGGAACTCATTTTTTTATGTTTTGATGCTTCAATTCTTCAATTTACGCTCCTGGGGTTGTGTGAAAAGGCCTTTGGCCTTTTCACACAACCAATAATATATTGTTTTGGAGGTGGGTAAAAACGAGGAACGAGTTTTTACACAACCCCAGCTATGATATTTTACTCGTCCCTTTCTCCTGCTGACGAATATAGCCCGTATAATAAATCCGGCAATGCGGTGCCACACTTTTTGTGATCCACACATTACCACCGATGATGCTATCGTGGCCTATGACCGTTTCGCCGCCGAGGATGGTAGCGCCCGAATAGATGACCACCCGGTCTTCAACAGTTGGATGTCGTTTGGTTTTGGCAAATTCCTTTCGCACACTTAAGGCACCCAGGGTGACACCCTGGTAGATCTTCACATCTTTTCCAATGGTGACGGTTTCTCCGATTACAACGCCGGTACCATGGTCAATGCAGAAATTTTCACCAATAACGGCATTGGGGTGGATTTCGATCCCCGTTTTGCCATGAGCATGCTCGGTTAAGATCCTCGGTACAAGCGGGACGCCCAACTTGGCAAATTCATGGGCCAGGCGATATACAGCGATGGCATAAAAACCGGGATAGCTTCGAATAACCTCGGTTAGATTAACAGCAGCCGGGTCTCCTTCAAGAATGGCCACCGCATCCTTGTGTATCATTTCCCTCAGTTCCGGCAGTTTTTCCATGAAGTGATGTTCGGTCTCATGTGCAGAAACCGGCATCCGGTCTTCGAGAATGCTCAGGATCTTAAAAAGCTTCAACCTTTTATTCTGGAAATGCTGGTCAAACTCCCGGTAAGACTGGTATTTAAAATCCGAAAACTCAGGGAAAAGCAGGCCGATAAGATCGTTGAGCCACTCGCAGATCATAGAAGGGGAGGGGACCTCCTTGCCTTCCTTGTGGGCCTGATAAAGTGATTTGATAAAGTTGTCTTGCATGGTTATAGAAGCTTGGTATAACTATAAAAGGATTAAGCTGGGAAATAGTTGGTTAAAGGAGTACTTTAATTTACGATAAAAAAGTGTATTTGTTTTTTATGATGACTGACGTTCGGCAGTCATCATAAAAAAAAATCTACCCAACTGTTAATCTCTGTGAAATTACCTTAAACTTTTCTTTTCATTTGTCTGAAAAAGACGAAAAAGCACTTCACCCTACGTTTTAGCCTCACATGAAAAGGGGGCTAAAAAGTTTTTTATAAAAAAAATGAGTACCGATGGGTACCTCCATATAAAAGTCCGCACTAAACGGGCGATAGTAACCAACTAATTAGGGTAAAAGTGTCGGGTAGCCACAAAGAGTGGCAGCCCGACAGCTTTAATGAGAACAATCACAAAAAAAAACTTTTATGAGATCTATAACCAAATTAACGAGAAGAACCAATTCATTCACAAAAATGAACAACATGAAAAGCAATCTATTGATCCTGACAGTATTAGCCATTCTTCTAGGAAGTTTTTCAGCACAGGCCCAGCGCGTACGGTTTAGTCCGAAGGTAGGTATGAACTTTTCAGGCCTTGAAAAAGAACTGGTTGATTTTAAAACGGATGCCAGGGTGGGATACAATGTAGGCGTTGACCTGCGAATTGGAGACGGATTTTTCCAATTACATCCAGGAGCTCACTATCATAACTTTACTGCAGATCTGATTAGCCGGGATAACATCGACGAAGAAATGCCCGACTTAAAAGAAAAAACGACCATCCAACAATTGAAAGTGCCTTTAAACCTGGCGCTGAACCTGACAGGCGACGGCGGAGTACTCGGCATTTATGCCAAAGGGGGTGTCACACCTTCTGTTTTACTAGGTGTGAAAGAAAAGGCTGATTTTGCACTCGACAAAAGCGACTTAAATACATTTATAGTCGGTACCAACTTCGGAGCAGGGGTCGATATTCTGAACCTGATCAATGTGGATTTCAATTACGAGATCGGAATGACCAACTTGTTTAGTGATCAGGATTCCAAGAATAATGTATTTACCGTTTCCGTGGGGCTGGTATTCTAAAAAAATGTCTTGTCTTTTTATGATGAAATAGATGTAAAGGGGGCGGCCTGGGGCTGCCCCTCTTTTTTTACCTTTTATCTATTTCTATGACCATTCCCACTTTATTTCTTCCATTTCCATCAGCTGAAAAAGCCACGGTTCTTCCGGCATTAAAGCTGACATCCGTAATGCGATCATTGCCTAGTACCTCTCTTAACTTTCCGGCATACGTGCTTTGGCTACTTCTGGATAGTCTGTTTTTGAAGTCATCATAATCGATGGGAGTCTTTGACACCACGATGGCAATATAGTCGCGATTGCCTATCTCATCCGGTGTCATGGAATAATCCTTGGGAAAAAGACGGGTACCCGTGATTCCGCAATAGGGCGAATGTTTTTCGGTATAAGGGAAAAGGACATAGCTGGAGCCGTCCGTTTCCTGTCCGAAGATATAAACATAACACTCAACACTATTAGCAAAAAGGACTTTGAATTTATCGCTTTGACTGATTGGATTGACGGTCCGGAAAACGATATCGGAAGTTTTTTGAAGGGCGATCGTATTTTGACTGGCCATATCTGCCAGACCGAACTCTACCTCAAACTTCTGACTGGTACTTTGATCAGTACTGCCCATAGGGAATAAGCCGTAGGCCTCTTTAGTAAAATGCTCAAAGTCGCGATAGCGCACCCAGGCAATACCGTTATTGCCCCAGCGATTCCCCCAGCTGTTCATGATTTGGAAAGCCCCTCCCTCATAATTATCATTGTATCCGATGACGCACATGGCATGCCCGCCGAAGCCGGCCATACTGTAGTCGCGTTGGCTGGGATACCAAACATTTTGTCCGACCATCCTGCTCATAAAAGTACCCCCTACCATCATACCGATCACGACAGGAGCTCCTTGTGCCAGGTTTTGTTTAATAGCTGTAACATCCGCCTTATAATTATTGGCCCCAAGCGTCAGGCGGTTATAGCCTTTTATTGTAAACTGCCGGCCCCTGCTGATCTGGCTACCACTGGGGTCATTGGCGCAAGAATATTCATCGTAAGGAAATTCATTGAAAGGAAGGGAGCCGTTGGAGGCCATACTTTTCATAGCATCCAGCATATAAGCCCCCTGGCAGCCCTGTAAATGGATCTGATTGTACAGATAGGAAGGACTGAATGCTACGCTGGCCGGGTTTTGTCCCGTTGCTCTAGCCTGTAGTATAGACCTGGCAGCATAAGCACTGGCCCAGCCTACACAAGAGCCCTGCTGGCCCTGATGCCGACGGGGCGGGGCATATTGTTCAAGCGTCACACTAGAAGGGAGCTGGTTTCGGCCTCCGAAGCCGTAAACTAAAGGTTCAAATACCTTGGCCTGATCGAAACGTTCCTGGCTGAGCGATGCCCCAAGGGAAAAAGCCGAATTGTCGGCACCCGAATCGGAACTGAACCCACCCAACATCTCCTGGCCCCCCAGAAAGAAGTACCAAAAGGCTAAAATGGCCAGAATCGGGATCGAAATTTTAGGTTTTTTAAATACAAATAAAAGAATGATCGGCAACAAACGAAGCAGTGAATTTTGCCCACCTCTCTGTCCGCCGGGGCGATTACCTTGGTTTTGGGGAGAGTCTTTCTCCATTCTGATTGGCATAGTCTATTGAATTTTAAAGCTTTGAGAATGATCGCAGCCCGTTTGTCAGGCCAGTGCTAATTTATGTTTGAATTTAGGAAAATCTTGCCTTAAGCAAGTAAAAGAGCAAAACTTATTTACAGTTTTCAGCCCAATGAGTTTGGTGTGTTAAAGGTAGATAATAAACCACTCGCCTCTAGAGGCGGGTGGTTTATTATCTACTTTTGATGCCCAGAGCTATCCACTGCTGAAATATTGAAATAAGTTTTCGCTACTTCCTTCATTAGACGGACAAAAAAGAAATTGGTCATTTTTTGAATCAAAAAGAAAGAAAGGCGCGTAGAATGAATAAAAACTAGTATTATAATTTTTTTATATACGTTTAGTATTATATATTTGTTGAAATCATAATGTAAGACGACTAGCTCTAAACACAAAAGCACCATGAACACTTTGAACACTATAACTGCACGTACGGGCAGAATGACACTTGCTATTAACAAATTAGAACTCTTGAATCAGGATGAGGGCAGACCTATTCTTTCCTACCTGATTAAGCACGTTCACGTCTCTTTAGTAGATATCATTCTACATACAGGGATGGACACTTCCGTTGTTGAAAATTACCTGGAAAAATTACTCCAAAATGGTTTTGTATGGAAAGAACAGAGCGATACTCGTATCATATATACGCTTGATCAATCCTACTTCCAAAAAATAACGCTCGTTGCCAAAACACTAGCCGGATTTTGGACGTAAAAAGAAAGTTTTAGGCGATGATTCAAAGCGGTAATCAGCCTTTCTATCATCGCCAAAATACTTTTCTGAAATTTTTATAAAGTTACCAACAGAGTTATTCACATCCATTGGGTAAAAGTTTGGTGTTTTTCCACTTCCACCTAGCTCGTTAGTGTATTACTAAGTTAGAAAAACAGCAAAAATACTTCCATTGAATACTGCTTACCGCTAAGTTTTTCCACAGCTGTGGATTTCCTCTTTGAAGGCTTGTTGATAAAATAATTTGGCGAGTGCTCGCTCTTTGCCGTATCTTTATATTCCTTTCGGAATAATGCTAAAAAGTTAGGATGAGGTTCTGAAAGAATTGACGAATTACTTTATTGTAGTCCTCGCAAAAGTGGGGATTTCGACCGGAATTTGATACAGAGGTAGCGCTCTTATCTGCGGTAATTCGATGTTTACGCGTCTCAAAAGGGGCTGGAAAAAAGTCCCTCGGCCTTTTTACATAGCCCCTTTTGAAACGACGCTTTAGTTTAAGGATTAATTTGTACTGTTTAATATTGTGGGCTTAGGCCCTAATGGGATTTGATTTGCTGTCGAGTCCCTTTTTTTATGTATTCAAGGCACCACAAACACTCAAGGTTTGTCCGGAAATATAGTTAGACATATCGGATCCCAGAAATACACATACATCGGCTACTTCCTCGGCTTTGCCCAGGCGCCTTAGCGGAATATTAGCCAGATAGGCGGCCTTTGTTTTTTCGTCCAGGGCATCAGTCATATCCGTTTCGATAAAACCTGGCGCGATCACATTACAACGAATGTTTCTGGAGCCGACTTCTTTGGCGATGGACTTGGAAAAGCCGATGATTCCGGCCTTGGAAGCCGCATAATTAGCCTGCCCGGCATTTCCAGTGATTCCTACTATCGAGCCCATATTGATGATAGAGCCTCCCCTGTTTTTCATCATGGGGCGAAGCACCTGCTTGGTCAGGTTAAATACTGACTTGAGGTTGGTGTTGATCACTTTGTCCCATTGTTCTTCTGACATTCTCAGCATGAGGGTATCCTGTGTGATACCGGCATTATTGATCAGGATATCGATCTGCCCGAAATCTTCCAGTACCTGGGCTACCAAGGCTTCGGCTTGTTCGAAGGAGGAGGCGTCCGATTGGTAGGCTTTGGCTGTGCCTCCTTTTTCGCTGATGGCAGCTACGATGGCATCGGCCTGCTCTGCAGAAGAGCGATAGGTGAAAGCTACTTTGGCGCCTTGTTCGGCATATCGTTCGACGATGGCGGCTCCAATTCCTCTGGATCCCCCGGTAATCAGGGCTACTTTATCTTGTAATAAGCTCATATGTTTGTGTCGTTTTTTTGAAAATATTTGGACTAAAGTAAGGATTTTTTAAAAAAAGCCTAACTTTATTAAGAGTGTCTGGGTGACTTTGGCTTTTCAAGACGTCTGAACATTGAATTTACTACTTTCATTCACTAATATTTTCTGATATGTTGAAAGAATTTAAACAATTTATCGCCAAAGGAAACGTGGTCGAAATGGCCGTTGGTCTGATCATGGCTCTTTATTTCGGTGCCATCGTAAAATCATTTGTTGACGATATCATCATGCCTCCCATCGGGATGCTATTAGGAGGTGTAGATTTCAGTGACCTGAAAATGGTGCTGCAAGATGGCAGTCCTGCCGTTACGGATGCCTCCGGTGCTACCCTTACAGAAGCCGTACAGGAAGTCGCTATTAATTATGGTGTGTTTTTAAATAACATTCTGACCTTCATCATTGTGGCTCTTGCCATCTTTATGGTTGTGAAAGCTTATAACCGCATGAAGCGCAAACAAGAGGAAGAAGCGCCTGCCGCTCCGCCCGCACCTAGCAAAGAAGAACAATTACTGGAAGAGATCAGAGATCTGCTGAAGAAAAATTAAAATAAAAAAGGCGGGCCCAGGCCCGCCTTTTTTATTTTAATTTTTCTTGGAGATAGGTCCCAGTATACGATCCCTTTACCTTCGCCAACTCTTCGGGCGTGCCTTGATGCAACAAATAGCCGCCTTCCTTACCACCTTCAGGCCCCAGGTCGACGACATAATCCGCTGATTTGATGACTTCGAGATTGTGCTCCACAACCAGCACCGTATGTCCTTTTTCCACCAAAGCATTCAGCGCATCCAGCAATTTTTGGATATCGTGGAAGTGCAGGCCGGTAGTAGGCTCGTCAAAAATGAATAAGACGTGTTCATTGCTGCTTTCTTTTCCCAGAAAAGAAGCTAGTTTGACACGCTGTGCTTCTCCGCCGGATAAAGTGCTGGAGGACTGCCCCAACTTGACATAACCCAAGCCGACGTCTTGCAAAGGCTGCAATTTTTTGACTACATCTTTGGCATCAGAGAAAAATTCCAGGGCTTCATCAATGCTGAGGTTGAGGATATCGTGTATATTTTTTCCCTTGTATTCAACTTCCAGAACCTCTTGTTTAAATCGCTGACCCTTGCAAACTTCACACTCCAGACGCACGTCCGCCAGAAATTGCATCTCTACAACTTGTTCGCCCTCTCCTTTACAGGCGTCACACCGCCCTCCATCTACATTAAAAGAAAAATGCTTGGGCTTATATCCTCGAATTCTGGACAATTGCTGATCGGACATCAAGCTGCGAATGGTGTCATAGGCCTTTACATAAGTTACAGGATTAGAACGAGATGACTTGCCGATCGGGTTTTGGTTGATCATTTCAATCTGGGTGATCTCATCCAGATCCCCTTCCAAGGCTTGGAATGCTCCTGCTGACTTGGAGTAATTTTCTCCTAGTTGTTTTTTCAGTGCAGGATAAAGAATTTGCTTCACCAGCGTCGTTTTTCCCGAACCCGAAACACCTGTTACTACAGTAAGGGTATTTAGGGGAAAATCGACATCAATTTTTTTCAAGTTGTTCTGTCTGGCACCCTTGAGGGTGATTTTATGCAGGGACCTACGCCTGTTTTCCGGAAGTGGAATTTCCATCCTGCCGCTCATATATTGTGCGGTCAGGCTATCATTGGCGTCATTATAAATGTCCTGATAAGGGCCGGCAAATACGACTTCCCCTCCAAAAATACCCGCTTGAGGGCCGATGTCCACCAAATAATCTGCATTGGCAATAACATCTTCCTCATGCTCGACCACAATGACCGTATTACCCAGATCTCTCAAAGCCTTTAATACGGTCACAAGGCGGTCCGTATCCCTTGGGTGGAGCCCCACACTGGGTTCATCCAGTATATACATCGAACTGGTCAGGTTGCTACCCAGTGTTCGGGTAAGATTGATCCGTTGGGTTTCACCGCCACTAAGCGTAGCTGACACCCGGTTAAGTGTCAGATAGGTCAAACCCAGGTCACTCATAAAGCGCAGGCGATTGCTGATTTCCAAAAGCAGGCGACGGCCAATGGTCTGATCCCGATCTGTTAATTCGATCCCAATAAAGAATTCAAGCAATTCATCGATGGGCAATTCCACTAGCTCCGTGATGTCTTTCCCTACTATCTTTACATAAGTGGCTTCCTCACGTAGCCTTCCGCCATCACAAGTCGGACATTTGGTACGGCCGCGATAACGGGCCAGCATCACCCGGTTCTGGATCTTGTACATCTTTTCCTGTAATTCGGAAAAAAAGTCATCTATTCCATAAATGCTGCCATTTCCCCTCCACAATAATCGCCGTTCAGCCTTCGTAAGATCCTGGTAGGGGCGATGTATGGGGAAATCATAGTCTTGAGCCTTGCTAAGGAAATCCTCCAGCCACTTCCCGTATTTTTCTCCTTTCCAGCAGGCAATAGCTCCTTCATAAACAGACAAGCTGGAATCGGGGATCACTTTATTTTCATCTATGCCCATGATTCGTCCGAAACCTTCACATTCCGGACAGGCGCCGTAAGGATTATTATAATTAAAAAGCTGTGGAGTGGGTTCTAAGAAAGAAATGCCGTCCAGTTCGAAACGGTTGTTCCAGGATCGCTTCTCCTTACCCATAATGTCAACCAGGCATTCTCCTTCTGCTTCGTAGAAAGCTGTTTGTACAGAATCCGCAATTCGTTTGCTATTCTCCTCATCGTCTTTCTTTACCACAAACCGGTCGATCAGGACCAGGATTTCATTTTCTTCTAACTCACCTATTTTTTTTGACAAAACCTTATGTCCGCTTTCAATCAGGTCTTGTACGTCACTCAACTGATCTTCGAACCAAAGCCTGGTGTATCCTTTTTGAAGCAGCAGACCTAACTCCTGGTCAACCGTACGGTCTTTGTATTTGATAGGAAGCGGGATAAACAGTTGTACTTTGGTACCTTCTTCAAAGCTATGGATGTAATCCGTTACATCCGATACTTCATGCTTGCGAACGATTTCACCTGACACAGGCGAATAGGTTTTTCCAACACGGGCAAATAGCAAGCGGAGAAAGTCATAGATTTCGGTCAAAGTACCAACCGTTGAGCGAGCATTGCGAGTACTGACCTTTTGTTCGATGGCAATAGCCGGGCAGATCCCCTTGATGAAGTCCACCTCCGGTTTTTTCATCCTTCCCAGGAACTGGCGCGCATAGGAAGACAAGCTCTCCACATATCTTCTTTGTCCCTCCGCGTATAGGGTATCCATCGTAATAGAGGATTTGCCTGAACCTGATACGCCCGTCACTACAATTAATTGATTCTTTGGTAGGTGAAGTTCAATATTCTTGAGGTTGTTCCCCCTGGCACCTTTAATGTGGATGGTATTGATTTGCTTGCTCACTTTTTCTTTCGTCAGAGTCCCTTCTGATTTTTTTGTTGTCATGCTCTACTTACTTGCTACTTACTAAAAACAGAAAAGCAAACTTAGTGTTTTAGAGGGAGAAAAGAAAGTTAAAAAAAGAATGCCGACCGCTTCCAGCGGCCGGCATTCTTTTATGCTTTTCTTTTGCCGGCGACCCTGCTTTCTACCTCAATAAATTTTTCTTTTTTGAGGTAGGCCAGATGATCGTGGTAAATCGCGCCCTCTGGAAGCCATTCCCACCATACGCCGAGGTCTTTTTTAATGATGTTGATATAGAATTCGGGCAACACCTCCGTTTCCTGCTCGAAGTAATCCCTGAAGGCATGGTCTTCGACCAGCATTTTGCGCACCTTTCGGAAAAACCGGAGGCGACCAAAGCCTTCAGAAGAGACGGCCCGCATCACATTCATCCATTTTACGGTGAAATTGGAAGCTGCGTTCATCCTTTTATAGATGGCTTTGGACGAAAAGGTATAGGCCGTGACGTCAATGACCTTATCGTAGAAGTCAACCCATTCATAGTTTAATGGTTTGACATTCATGGCCAGGTGGTTATTCAGAAAGTGGAATGGAAAAGGTATCACTCTTCCCTGGCGTTGGTACTCCAGATTGACGGGAGCTGCCTCCCCGAAGGCAGTAAGTATAGAATATCCCGGGAAAGAGCCTGGAGAAGCATCTACAAACATTTTGGTGAGCTCGAATGGCAGTTTTCCTTCATCGCAATCCAATCCCATTACAAAATTCGTTTGGAGATAGGGCAGGTATTTCATGATGAGGTTGGCATGTTCGGCCACCTGCTGAACCCGTTCGAAGCCTTTAATACGTGCAGCTCTTGATTTATTTCCCATATCAAACCAAGATTCAATTCCGGGCAGCATACCTACACAACCGTGTTCTTTTAACCTTTTCAGGTTGGGTTCGGTGAGGATCGACAAGCTGCTTTCTGCCAAAAAGCGCACAGAGCCATTCGGGGCGGCTTCTTCGATGGCATCCATGTAATCATTGAAGCGAATGCCAAAATTGGGATCGTGCCAGCCGACCAGCGGATTTTTAAATTTGGTTCGCAAAAATCGCAGATCCGCCTTGAGCGATTCAAAGTCCAACGGCTGGTAAGGAACCACCGAATCAATACAGAAGGAGCAGGTATAGGGGCATCCCATACTTCCAATCATGGGCACCATTTTGATGAAGGGTGCTTTTTTTAAGTTGGGTTCAATAAAAGGCCATCTTTCTACCACTCCAGGAAGCGATACCGGCTGATTTTTGGCCGCCAGATACCGCCCCTGTTCACGATGCGGTTCGCATTCTTCAAGTATTTCTCGTATAACTTCTTTGTTGGTAAACCCTGTTACATAGTCAAAATATTTCGCTGCATCCTCCGGATAACAACGAGCGTGAGGCCCTCCTAATACGGTGACCGCTCCTCTTGACTGGAAATAATTACTCAATGAATAAGCCAACATGGCCGCCTGCGTAAAGGAACAAATAAAAACGAGATCAACTTCTTCAGGAAGCTCCTTGTCTAATTTCTCTTTACCAGTGAAACAGGTCAGGCGGACATCATGCCCTTGCTGTTGACACCAGACGGCTACTACCTGCGGCATGATACTTGCCAGATTAGCGTTCATAATTCTGGCGTATAGGGCATTGGTAGGGGCTTTACTGACAAGGTCAATTACCCCGATCTTTAATTTTGTCATATTTGTTGTTTGCGTGTGAGGTTCCCGGATATTTATGAAACTTAGGGGCAGAAAATAGGCAAACTTGTTTGTATTGTATAATATAATGTGGGTTATTTGATTTTTTGTAAAAAATAGTTCTTCTTTTTAGGTTATTTGTAAAAAATAATTAGAACCTTTTTTTTCCATTCAAGTTAGGACAATTTAATTCTCTCCCCACCGAAACCATTTTTGTCAACTCCCGTACAAATTTTTATGACCTAAGTTTATGATTATTATATCATTGCGGTTAATATTGTGTTAATCCTGAAAAAAAATATCGACAAATTTTCGATTTCTGATGGATAACTATATCTTTACGATGAATTCAAGAAAATCCTCTATAAATTCTATTCTTTAATTTAAACAATTGACTATAGAAAGTAACTTCTACACTAAATAATCGATGATCCCATAATACTACTAAATTATTTAGTTATGCAAGTTACAACCTTGAGTGACCAACAGTTGATTGTTACCTATCTTGATGGAAACGAGAAAGCTTTTGAAGAGCTGCTGAATCGTCATCAGCAGAAGATTTACACGTCTATCTATTTGTTCGTCAAAGACACAGAATTGGCAGAAGACATTTTCCAGGAAGTCTTTATCAAAATTATCGACACCCTGAGAAAAGGTAAATATAATCATGAAGGCAAATTCCTTCAGTGGGCTATGCGTATTGCCTATAACATGTGTGTAGACTACTTCCGCAGATCGAAGCGTCGTCCCAAAGTATCTCCAACCGATACTTTCGATATCTTCGACGTACTGCAAACGCCTGATTTCAACGCAGAGCAAAATATCATCCGCTCCCAGACGCACGATAAGGTGCGCAAACTGGTAGATATGCTCCCTCCCGAGCAGCGCGAGGTGGTGATCCTGCGTCACTATGCCGATATGAGCTTCAAAGAAATCGCAAAATTGACTCGCGTAAGCATCAATACCGCCCTGGGCCGTATGCGCTATGCACTGATCAATATCCGAAAGATGATCGAAGAGAAAGAAGTGATTCTTCAGTAATGTAAAATATCGTTTATTATATAGAGATGCTAGGGCCTCCTTCGTCGGCCCGATGCTGGATGCTAGTTTGCCCTTGCGGGCGCACGATGCTGGTAAAAATCTGCTAAATAAGTAGTAAAGTCTTCTTATTTAGCAGAATCTATCCAGCATCCACACCGGAGGTGTGAGAGCATCCAGCATCGGGCCGACGAAGGAGGCCCTAGCATCTCTAAAAGACAACCGGATTTTCTTTCACTAATAATTACTGCTTAAGAGAAGCAAATGCCTTCGCAAAGTAAGTAATAATCACATCCGCCCCCGCTCGCCTAATACTTAGTAAAGTCTCGGGCATTGCCTGATTAAAATCCAGCCAACCCTTCTCGGCAGCCGCTAATAACATAGCGCACTCACCACTGACGTGGTAAGCAGCAATGGGCAGTTCGTGCTCCTGCTTCAGCAAATGAATGATATCCAGATAATTCAAGGCCGGTTTGACCATCAGAAAGTCAGCACCTTCCATGGTGTCGAGCTCCGCTTCGATCAGAGCCTCCGTTTTGTTGGCCGGATTCATCTGGTAGGTCTTTTTATCACCTGCCTTGGGCGCAGAGTCCAGGGCATCGCGGAAAGGTCCGTAAAAAGCGCTGGCGTATTTTGCTGTGTAGGACATGATGCCCACTTTGGTGAAGCCATTCTCATCCAGATTATACCGAATATCCTCCACGCGCCCGTCCATCATATCGGATGGGCCGATGATGTCAAAGCCAGCTTCAGCCTGTGCAACGGCCATCTTAGATAGGATAGGCAGCGATTCGTCGTTCAGGATCTCGCCATCTTTGACCAGCCCGTCATGCCCGTCCGAGCTGTAGGGGTCCATCGCCACATCACTGATCAGACAGATTTCGGGGAATTCTTTTTTGATAGCCGTGGCAGCTTGAAGGTAAAAGTTATCCGGATGATAACTGTAGGCCGCTGTGCTATCCTTCAGGGATTCCTCCACCGCCGGGAACATGATGAAAGATTGAAGTCCCAATTTCAGGCAACTTTCAACTTCTCTCAAGGCATTATCAGTGGAAAGACGGTATGTTCCGGGGAGGGAACTGACCTCGTTTTTTACATTTTTCCCATCTACCAGGAAAATGGGCTGCACCAAATGTCCGGTGGTCAGGTGTGTTTCTTCAACAAGTGCACGTATAGCAACCGATTGGCGGTTACGTCTGGGTCTTCTCAGCATCTTTTTTGTGTTTTTTTGGATTTTCCGGAACGGGATCATAGCCTGATCCGCCCCAGGGATGACAACTACTAATACGCTTCATGCCTAGCCAAAGGCCTTTCAATATACCCCATTCCTGGATCGCCTGAATGGTGTAATGCGAGCAGGTGGGCTGGTACCGACATCGTGGGCCTATCAGCGGAGAGATAGCTCCCTGGTAAAAGCGTATGGGGAGTATGACGATATATTTTAGGATTTTGTTCATAGCTTTTTTTCTTAGGTTCCAGGGTTCCAGGGTTCCAGGGTTCCAGGGTTCCAGGGTTCCAGGGTTCCAGGGTTCCAGGGTGTCATCCGACTCAGACGGCTAGGACTCCTAATGGGCTTTTGTCTGAATCGATGATTTCCGCTGATTCAGCGGGTGTCACAGAAAAGTTTTTGTTCTGGGGACAAAAAGCCTCATCCTGGCCATCTTGGATATCCTAAAAAATCCTGGTACAGACGCGAATAAAGCAGAAAACTTCAAAAAGAAACTTTCTCACTATTTTGTCCTCTTTGCAACAGCATCATCCCCTTTCTCCGGTTCGGACCGATAATACTGATCACGTTTTTCTGATCGTCATAAACTTCCAACAAAATATTATTGGTAATCTTGAGATCTTTAAGGCTGTTCACATTCAGGATTTCCATATAGCACCAGACGCCCTGCAGGTCCTCGGAAGGTTCTTTTCCCAGGAACTCATATTCCAGAGGTTGGCCATTAACCTCCAAAACAAAATTCTCAGCAACATATTGAGCCAGGTACGCTTCTGCCTTTTCCGTTTCCATTTTGGTACAGATAAACAGGTCGTCGGCTCCCTTCCTCCTCAGTGCCTCTTCCAGGTCATCCAGAAAGATATGCATGCTCACTTGAAGGGCCTGCTCCGGTTCATTGAATTCTACCAGGCATTTGCTGACGTGGAATTTGTGTAGTGGGGGGGTGAGGCCCAGATTGATCAGGAATACACTTAGGATGAGTATTTTAAACATAGCTATTTTATTTGTTTCTACTACCTGCCCGTAGCACAAGCTTCAGCTTGTCTGTTCCCCAAGCTTCAGCTTGAAAGGCCACAAAACAACCTAAAGGTTGAGGAACAGACAAGATAAATCTTGTGCTACATTAAAATGGAATTCGCTCCAGTGCCATGATCAATGCAATGCCTGCTGCGGCACCGGAAACAAATAAATTCCATTCTCTTTGCCGGATTTTCAGTAAGTTAAAACCAATGAATGAAAAGAGCAATATAATGGCGACGATTGTTAGCTGTCCTAGCTCAACACCAATGTTGAAAGCTAGTAATTGTTGAACCAATTGCCCTTCTTCTCCCGGCAACAGCATGGATTTGAAAAAATTGGAAAAACCCATGCCATGGATCAAACCGAAAATAAGTGCAAAGAAATAGTTGAGGTTAATCTTGCGGTTAAAGGTCGTGAGGTCCCCATCAGTATTGTTCTTCATTTTATGGGCGATGACATTGTAAAGGGCCGTCGCCAAAATGGTAACCGGAATGAGGAATTCTATGAGAGCAGCTTTGATGGGAATGATATCCAGGGCCGCCAGGGCCAGGGTGATCGAATGCCCGATAGTAAATGCAGTAACTAAAATAGCTACTTTTCGCCATTCTTTCAATCGATAAATCGCACAAAGTGCAACGATGAATAGAATGTGGTCATATCCATTCAGGTCCGAAATATGTTCGAACCCAAGTTGTAAGTAAGTTCCAAAAGTCGAGCGCATTTCCTGAAAGTTAACTAGATGGTTGTTGTTTTTTGATCTCAGATCAAAAAACAACAACCATCTAGAATCAATTAATATCGGTAGTATTCAGGCTTGAACGGCCCTTCTTTCTTCACGCCGATGTACTTAGCCTGATCTTCGCTGAGCGATTCCAGTTCCACACCGATCTTGGCCAGGTGCAAGCGAGCTACTTCCTCATCCAGGTGCTTAGGCAGCATGTAGACCTTGTTTTCGTATTGGTCAGCCTTTTGCCACAATTCCAATTGAGCCAGTACCTGGTTGGTAAAGGAGTTAGACATCACAAAGGAAGGATGGCCAGTAGCGCAACCCAGGTTCACCAGGCGGCCTTCTGCCAGCAAAATGATATCTTTTCCATCAATGGTATATTTGTCGACCTGAGGCTTGATGGTCACCTTGCTATCACCATGCTTATTGTTCAGGTATGCTACATCGATCTCGTTATCGAAGTGGCCGATGTTACATACGATGGTCTTATCCTTCATAAGTTTGAAGTGCTCTCCGGTAACGATGTCCTTGTTACCAGTAGCAGTAACGACGATGTCCACTCTTGGAATGGCATCTTTCATTCTTTTTACTTCAAAACCGTCCATAGCGGCCTGTAGTGCGCAGATGGGGTCGATTTCGGTGACGATCACGCGACAGCCGGCTCCACGAAGAGAAGCGGCAGATCCCTTTCCTACATCTCCATATCCGGCAACAACAGCTACCTTGCCGGCCAGCATCACGTCTGTTGCACGGCGAATGGCATCCACTAATGATTCTTTACAGCCGTATTTATTATCGAATTTAGACTTGGTTACAGAGTCGTTTACGTTGATGGCAGGCATAGGCAGGGTGCCGTTTTCCATGCGCTCGTACAAGCGGTGTACACCGGTAGTCGTTTCTTCACTGAGGCCGTTAATACCCTCAACTAGCTCAGGGTGCTTGTCAAGTACAATATTAGTCAGGTCACCACCATCATCCAGGATCATATTCAGTGGCTGACCGTCTTCGAAAGCAAACAGGGTTTGCTCGATGGCCCACCAGAATTCTTCTTCATTCATACCTTTCCAGGCAAAAACGGGGATGCCCGCAGCAGCAATGGCAGCAGCAGCGTGGTCCTGAGTAGAGAAGATGTTACAGGAAGACCAGGTCACGTCTGCGCCCAGCTCGACGAGGGTTTCGATCAGAACGGCCGTTTGGATGGTCATGTGCAGGCAGCCTGCGATGCGAGCTCCCTTCAATGGCTTGGCTTCACCATATTTTTCCCGAAGGGTCATCAGACCAGGCATTTCCGCCTCGGCCAGTTCGATTTCTTTACGCCCCCATTCAGCGAGCGAAATGTCTTTTACCTTATATTTCAACTTAGGTTGAACGTCCATAGATAAGATTTTTTTGGAATTTTTTTAATGCGACGCAAAAGTACGATTTTTCCGGAATAATATAAACGTTGTGGTGGCTTAAGAAGTTGATTGATAACACTTTTTACTTGTTTGTGAAATTCTTTAATGGAAAGAGGTAGTATCCAGACCTGTAGTTTAGATGCCAAAGGTAGATCTATAGACAAAAAGACTTTTGGTTCGACTAAAAAAAGAAAGTTACCAGAGCCATCACCCCTAATAAAACAACCACCACAATACCCTGTAAAAACTGAGCCAGCATAAAGACTGCCAACGTTTTAACGGCCCCTTCTCCCCATCCTTGCCGGAATATCTTGGTGAGCGCATAATAAAGGTAACCTACATTGAGGATCAAAACCATAAAAGAGAGTAAAGGAACTTTTACCATAAATGGCATAAGTGGAAGGATCAGCAAGGTCTGTATAGAAAAAATATACACATTAATAACCAGATGTTCCGGGAAATTTAATTGCTGATCTCTGAAAAGCAAATAAGTGGCCAGTGCAGTCACAGGGATATTACTCATGAAGAATAAGTTGAAATACTGCTGCGATAAGTTGAAAAAACGGAGAAATAGGTTCCTCACATCTTCGGGTAAAGACTGAAAAAAGGGGTCCTGCGTAAGCAGGGGACCGAGCCCCCGCTCAAAATCCAGTAAAAAAGAGGCCAGGTAGGTCGCAATAGCTACCACTAGCAGTAAAAAACCCAGCGGCTTGACCATCCGGTGCCGGTCCTCAAACAAATATTCCTGCACGGCTGTCCTTGGCCTGGCTATTAATTGCTTGATGGTATAGCCCAGTCCTCTTTCCAGATTGAGCTGTTCGAGAAAATGTTCGGTCAGGCTTTTCCAGGAGATCCGGGTGATCTTTGATTGTTGAGGATCCATTGTGTTAAAGTGTTGATGAGGCGGTTTAAATTAAGCCTTTTTATTTGGATGGACTTTTGAATTTTGGCAAATTTGATTTCATCAGTCACACTTTTTTAAATCCCAGGTATTATTTATGAAAAAAGTTGCCCTTTCCTTTATTCTTTTTCTGTTTGTAAACTTTAATTCCATTTTTTCCCAGTCCGGAGGCCTGTTAAGTGAATGCCTCTATTTGAAGATAGAATCGGTGTATGACGCTAAAGCCGGAGACACCCTGTCTATTCCGGTGTATGTTTCCGACAATATTGAAAGATCAAGCGGTTTTTTCCATACCATCAAATTTGATCGTGAATATTTGAGGTTTATAAAAGTGGAAGAAAGCCAGGAAACGTTCAAGCTTTCCTTTTCGAATATTGTAGAGGATCATTTTAAAATCCAGTCGTTTCCTTTCATCAACTCTTCTACCTTTCGCATTTCCAATTCGATTCCCTTTTTTATGTTAAATTTTATAGTGAGAAAAGAATTAGCCGGCCCTGTAGAAATTTCCTTCCTGGACCCCGGCTCAGCGGGATATATTCTTGATGAAAGACAAATTCCTGTCAGCATAGCCGGGATATCCGGGTATGTCCGGCCTTATTCACCCTCTAATCCTTTGAGGATCGATGCCTTTTGTGCCTGGCCTGAGCCAGGTGATTGTTCGGGTAGAAGAATCGGTTATGCAGAAGTTAATGGCGGCAGGGGGCCTTACCAATATGAATGGACGGTTTCAAATCAAAGTATCCCCGACTCTTTACCGAAAATATATTTAACTCAAGAAGGATTTTATGAAGTAAAGGTCACAGATGCCGATAGTAATGTGGCTACCGCAGCTATCACTTTTCCGGGAATGATTCCCGTGGATACTACCTATCAAATAGCCGTTATTCAGCCGGCTAATTGTAATGAGTTGGGGAAAATAGTCGTCGGCTCGGAATCCGTTTTTAGTTTCCGATGGTCAGACCGGCACCCCCAGCTGAGCCGGGTAGACCTTACACCCGGGCAATATCAATTGACCTTAAGAAATGAGATCTGTGAAGTTGAACAAACTTTTAATTTTAGTATTCAAAGACCGGAATTGCCGGCATTACTGGAAGAAATTGAAGAGGCTAGTTGTGAAGGTACCGGAGGCCGGATCTCCCTCAACTTTGAGAGCGGCGTCCATCCGGATTCTTTTCTCTGGGTTCACAACCCCGCTTTGGATACTTCTGTAGCCGACGGCCTGGATACGGGAAGTTATTCAGTCGGAGTGGAGTGGAAAAGCTGCCAGGCGGAATATACCCTGGAAGTCCAAAGCTCTGATGTTTTTGGAGAGGAAGTCGCGGCCGAAATTGACGGGGCTTCCTGCAACAGAAATGGAAAAATATCTTTGTCATTTGAAAGTGCCCCTGCCGTTTACGAAATCGACTGGTCGAATGGCCGGCAAGGTCCTGTGATCGATAATTTGTCAAGCGGGACCTATCAGGCCACGATTACCAATACCGAAAGCGGATGCTCGGGTGTCAGGGAATTTGAAGTTGGCTTACAGGACCTTAGGGTAGAATTAAGTCAGGAGTGTGTGTTTGAGGATGGTCGTTTTTTTTCCCGCGTAACAGCCTCTACTTCCGATGCCCCCTTCCCAGTTAGTTTTAGATGGTTCAATGGGGAGGAGGAGATCTTTGATTTTGATGATGGACCGCTAGCTTCCAGTACGGTTGATTTGTCGGTCGAGGAGTTGTACAATTTAGAAGTCACCAACGCCAATACCTGTTCGGTGATTCTGGAAAATGTCAGTGTCGCATGTGATGTTGTATTGAGCGATACGGTCTTTTTGACAATTGAAACGCCAATGGTGAATAGTGAGCTGGAACTATTGGTGCCGATCACCATGGCCTCCAGGTCTATACTGGAATCTGTTCAATTTGGTATTGAATGGGAGCGCGCAGACCTTCAATTGAAGGAGGTGCGCTCAGGAGGTGCCCTGAATTTCGCGGAAGGCCTGAACTATGAGGAAATACCAGAAAATCAACAACTTCGTCTTTTGTGGAATAATGAAAACGGAAGCGCGGTTTCTTCAGAAAATGTGCTTTGTTACCTGGTATTTGAACAAAATAAAAATGCTGAGGGCCCCTTTAATTTTTCCTTTCTTCCTGATCAAACCGATTGCCGGAATATTGCCAACTATTCTTTGCAAACTCTTGAAAAAGTAGAAATTGAATTAGGGGTAAACGTCGATCGATATGATTTTTCCCAGGAAATGACCTTAAGCTTTCCCACTGTTCAGGCTTTCCCGGGTGATATTATCGACATTCCTTTGAGGGTGAGTAACTTTCAGGCGTTCCTCGGTATGCAAGCTACCTTTACTTGGCCCAAAGATCTGCTGAGTTTTATGGAAATTACTGAATCCAATCCAAAGCTTGGGCAAGATCTGAATTTATCGGTCAATGTACAGAAAGCAAAGGAGGAAGGTAAAATGGCCACCGTTTTTGCCGTTTCAAGCGAAATTTCTCTTGAGGATGAGGAGGTGCTTTTTTCCATCCGTTTTCAGGTATTGGGAAAAAGCGGCCTGGCTCCATTAAATATTAGCAATGATTTCCTTCAGGTAGAAGTTATTAGAGAGCCTGAATATTCTGGTACAGGTTTAGGCTTTTTTCCGCTATTCGAGTCGGGCAGTGTCCAGATCTTTGACCTCAATGCCTGGCCCGGCGATATCGACCGCAACGGCCTTGTCAATCAGGAAGATTGGCTCTACCTTGGCCTGACGGCCGGAATGGAGGGCCCGCCCAGGGCGGATAGGTCCGGGGAATGGAAGTCCACGCCCAGCCTTAACTGGAATGCCGCTTTCCCTGTCTCCAGACTTAATCTGAAAAATGCAGATGTTAACGGCGATGGTTCGATCGATTTAAGGGACAGCAGTGTTTTACTACAAAATTTTAGCAGAAAAACGCCGGCTTTTCCTCTGGCCTTTAACAAACCGGTCGTTTTTAACAAGGCTCCCATTATTCCCCTACAGTTCCAAAAAGAGGTAGATACCCTATTAGCTGGACAAAAAGTACAGATCCCTATTGTTTTGGATCAACTGAATGAGTTGAAAGATCTGTTTGGCTACGCTTTTAAAGTCAGTTATGATACGACCTGGCTGAAGACGAATACTTTGACCTTCGTTAGGGGAGAAAACTTTTTTAACGCAGGTACCTCTACCCAGGGAATAATGGTTGACGATTCTTTGGGGCATTTCCGGGTAGCTGTTTTCAGAGGCAAAGGTGATGGGATGCTTATGGATAAAAACCTGGGCTACCTGGAGTTTGAGTTGAATGCACTTCCTAAAGATTTTGAGGTGGATACGCTTTCACTTAGCCTTTCCGAGATTATTTTAATGGATTCGGAAGAACGGAGGTATCAGGCCACAGGTGATGAATTTAAGCTTCCGATAAAATATACGATCACTTCTAATAAGCAGGCTTATATCGATCAGCAGTTGAACATATTTCCCGTACCGGCTTCCGGCACACTTAATCTGTCGTATCAGCAAGGACGTATACTGAGTGTCAATATCCACTCACTGGATGGCCGCCTGATCGATTCGCATCAGGGACAGGATATCAGGCAAGTTCAGCTTCCAAAGCTTCCTACAGGCTTTTATCATTTCAAAATTCTGACTTCGGATGGGATGGTGAATAAGCTAATTCCTGTAATTAAATAATAAGGGCGCTTCATCCGCCTGTAGGCCCGAACATAGAAAATTAATATTATCCCTCCCCGCCGGGGGGGATAATATTATTAAACTTCAATGTTCGCAGCTAGTGACGGATGAGGCGCCTCTATTATTTAATATCACTTGGTAACTGGCCAAAAGCCTTTTTAAAGCTACTGGAAAAATAAGACAAATTGCTGTAGCCGACTTCATAAGCGATTTCGGAAACGCTGCCGGCCTTCTGTTCCAACATGTCTTTGGCCCGGGTGAGCCTGAAATTGCGGATCATTTCGACGGGTGTTTGGTCGCAAAGGGCTTTGAGCTTCCGGTGGAGTTGACTGCGACTGAAGTTCACGAGCCTGGCCAGATCCTCTACTGAAAATTGTTCGTTGCTTATGTTTTCTTCAATGCGTTGGATGACCTGCTCCAGAAATTGCTGATCAACGGAACTATAAGAAACCTGAGAAGGTCGTATTTGCAATTGTCCGGCAAATTTTTCGCGCAGTCGTCGGCGCTGCTCGATCAGGTTGTGGACCCGAACATTGAGTTCTTTGCCGTCAAAAGGCTTGGTGAGGTAATCGTCGGCGCCGGTTTGTAAGCCTTCGATTTTGTGTTCCTGCCCGGCTTTGGCTGTAAGGAGAATTAAGGGAATATGGCTGGTTTTTTCTTCTTTCCGGATGGCTTCACTCAGCGCAAAACCATCCATTTTGGGCATCATGACGTCACTGATGATGATATCGGGTACCAACTGGATAGCCTTTTTGAGCCCTTCCTCTCCATCTTTGGCAAGGTGAATCTGAAATTGATCTTTCAAATAATCGCTGATGTAAATCCTCAGGTCCGGGTTATCTTCAATGATCAGGGCAACAGCGGTATCTGAATCGGCTGCCGAATTCGAATTTTCTTCTATTTTCAGGCCTGCCAGGCCGCTTGTGATATTTTCTTTAGCTACCTGAATAGTTGCTGAGGACCTCATCTGAACTATTTCTTCCTCTGTATAGGATTCAGCCTGATAGGGGAGTTCTATGAAAAACGTGGTTCCTTTCCCTTCTTCGCTTTCTACCCAAATGTTGCCTTTATGCAAATGTGTAAGCTCTTTTACCAGAGAAAGTCCAATTCCGGTTCCCTGGTGTTCCGTACCCTCCACCTGGTAAAATCTATTGAAGATGTTGTCTAAATCCTTTTTGGGGATCCCTTTTCCGGAATCTTTAACCTGGATCAGTAGGCGGCCTTGTTTTTCTTCGGCTAAAACACGGATCTGACCTCCTTCCGGAGTGAATTTAAAAGCATTGGAAATGACATTAATGAGAATATCATTTACTTTATTAGTATCAAAAAAGGTGTTGGGTATTTCTTCTGGAAATTGTGTTTCAAAGCGGATGGACTTGCGTTCTGCCAGACTCTCGAAGGAAAAGGCGATGGATCTGATTATTTGAATGAGGTTGCCTTGCGAAACGGCCAGCTTCATTTTTCCACTCTCCAGTTTAGAGAGATCCAGGAGTTGGTTAATGAGCCTTTGCAGTCTGACGGCATTGCGATGCATAATATGGAGATGCTGTGCCGGTATGTGTACATCTTTGGCAGCTTCAGAGGATGATTGCTTTTGTTGAAGCGAATCCAGTGCTTGTTTGATGGGGCCTAGTATCAAGGTCAGCGGTGTTCTGAACTCATGGCTGATATTGGCAAAGAAAGTTGACTTCATTCGGTCCATTTCGAGTAACTGTTCGGCTTCGGCTTGTTTGAGCTGAAGGGATAATTCGGCTTCCTGGCGCTTGAGTTTTTGGCGGCTTCGGAAGTATTGAAATACGGCGAGGAGGGTAATAATGGCGATGATCGAGCCAAAGAGGATGAAGTTGCGCAGGCGGGTTTGCCGGGCGAGCTGAAGTTCACTTTGTGCCAATTGTGCTTCTTTCTCTTTTGTCTGGAATTGCGTTTCGGATTCAATGAGCAGCTGTGTTTTTTCGCGGCTGTACAAAGTATCTCTCAGAATGGTAAAGCTATCCAGGTATTCGCTCATCAGCTCCGCCTGCCCATTGAAGGCATGATATTCGGCCAGGTTGCGATATACTAATTGAAGTACATCGTCGAGTACTTTTTCGTGGGCAATAGTTTTGGCTTCCATCAACGGCCGGTAGGCCTCCTGATACCTGCCGAGCCGGAGATAAGCCTCCCCGAGGATCTGATTCATATTGGCAAGGCCTTCAGGATAGTCTACCTCCCGAAATATCTCCAGTGCCTTAAAAACAGATGGCAGGGCATCCTCACTTTTATCCAGTTTGATCAGCTCTGTTGCGATGATCCAGTGGCAATGCCCTTGTCCTTGAAAGTCATTCGTTTGCTCTAAAACCTCCAAACCTCTTTGAGCATATTCTATGGCCTTCTCACCCTCGGTACAGGCGGCCATGCCTTGATAGGCAACGCCGACTTTGTATTGATCATTGTCCTTTTCAAATAGTTCAATGGCTTTTTCCAGATAGTTGATGGCGGTTTCATTTTCGTTCATTATCTGGTAAATGGAAGCGGTGGTGTAGTATGTTACACCGGCTTTGTTGATGTCTCCTATCTGAATGGACACTTCCGTAGCCTGTTTTATAGTTTCCAGAGCCTTTTCCAGGTTGTTCAAAGACTGGTAGATGTTACTCAGCATATTTAAAGTCCGGGCCTGGTTAGGAAGATCACCGGCCTGTCTGGCTTGTTGGAGTAGTGTATTGCCTTTTTCGATGGCGGCAAAGGAATCTCCATCGAAGTGGGTGAGTGTCATATCGATGTACAGTGCATCCCGCAGCCCGTCTTCAAAGCTGAGCTTTTGGGCAATGGTTTGAGATTCGGCTATATATTCCCGGCTTTGCAATCGGTCGGCATAAATGTACTGCATGGCCAATTGGTTAAGGGTATTGACCTTGTTGGTGTCTTCCACGGATTGTTGCAGCAGGCTTTTTAGGCTGTCAATTTCCGGACTTTGAGTGTAGATCGGCCATTGGAAAAAACTAAGCACTAAAAAAACGTAAAGGATCTTCTTTTCCATGGTAGTGATGTTCAAATGGGTCTGAATGCATTGATTTTGACAATAGGGAAGATACAAAAAATGATAGTCCCGGTTTTACCCTATTTCCATTTTTATTCCCCAAAGTGCCGTAATAACTGCGATTCCGATAGATAATATGAATGCCAGTAGCATGGCAAAAATACCCTGCAAAACAAAAGCCAGTACCGATTTTAAGATGGCTTTCCATCCCTTGGGCTGGAATACCTGATAACAGCAAAAGCAGTAGTACGGCAAGGCTGCTACCATATACCAAATGGAGACAGCCTGGTAAGAAAATATAAAAAAAAGAGGTGTTAGAAGTACATATAAAACCGTAGTATTGCTGTATATGTAGCAGTTGATGACCAGGTGTTCTGCAAAGTTAAATTGCCGGAGCCTGTAAACGATCAGGGTGCCCAGAGCCGCAAGTGGTACACTCAGCATCAAATAAATGTTAAAAAACTTCAGGTTGGCTACCGTCGCATTGTTGATGTAAAGGTTCATGAATTCTCGCCCTTTGGGACTCATTTTTTCAAAATCAACAGATCCGCCCCCTGTCTCTACTCCTTGTTTAAAAGCATTAAAAAAGTCTTCCTGGGTAAGGAAACTCAAAGTAGCAATCGTTGCTAATGTGACGAATACAATTAGAAATCGCAGGGGAGGAATCAGGCGGGTACGGTCTTGGTACAAATATTCGCGGAGCGTTTGTCCCGGCCGAATGGCCAATGCAAATACCGTAAATAAAATGCCTCTTTCAAGGTTAAACTCTTGCAAAATAGACCTCCAGATCATTTTCATGCTGATCCGTTCCAGCTGTCCTGGCTGTTCCTTGTCTTCTTGGTTTTCCATAAGGTATCAGTTAATTGGGTGTTCAGAGCATTAAGAAAATATTAAACTCTGACTTTTATCATCCTTCTGTAAGCGAATCTACTATTTTTGATGCGAAATACTATTCATCCAATCAATAAACCCGAATGTATATGAAAAAAGTGATGTTACAATTCTGTATGATACTGGCAGGTTTTTTAATGATGCCAAATAGCCAGGCTCAGATTCAGACACCGGCGGCCAGCCCTACCGAAGAGTTTAAGGTTCGTGTGGGATTGACGGATATTAAAGTAGTGTATTCCCGCCCAAGTATGAAGGGACGCACAATCTTTGCCGCCGACGGATTACAGCCTTATGGCACATTCTGGCGAGTAGGAGCCAATGCTCCGACTCAGATCACTTTTAGCGATGATGTAAAACTGGGCGGTGAAGATTTGACTAAAGGCACCTATACGCTTCTGGCCAAGCCAGGCAAGTCGAGCTGGACCGTTACGGCTTATCCTTTTGAAGGAGGGCAATGGCAAGCGTATACCGAGAAGGAACCTGCTGCTAGCTGGAGCATTAAGCCGGTTATGTTGAAAGATAAGGTGGAAACCTTCCGGATCGATGTTAATAACGTCCGGGACGAAGGTGCCGATATCAATCTGGAATGGGAAAATACCCGGATTACCTTGCCATTGGAACTGGAAGTGGATGGCCGCGTGATGGCTTCTATCGAACAAGCCATGGCCGGACCTTCAGTAGGAGAATATTGGGCTGCTGCCAATTACCTGAATTCCAAGGACAAAGACCTTGAAAAGGCCCTCGATTATGTTCAGAAAGTAACAGCCGTAAATAAGGCTTACTGGAGCCTGCGCCTGGAGTCTGTTATCCTGGGTAAACTTGGTAAAAATGCAGAAGCCATTAAAGTAGCTAAAGAATCTTTGGCTAAGGCTAAAGAAGCTAAGGATAATGCCTATATCCAAATGAACGAAGCGTCTATTAAAGAATGGAGTAAGAAGTAAACTTTCTGCTTGGCCGGTTGTTGTTCCGGCTATAATAAGGTGATCACTGAACAGTGACCACCTTATTTTCTAAATTATTCATAATTAAAACCGAATTGACATGAGAAAAGCGATTTTACGCCTGTCATTTGTATTGGCCGCAATGGCCCTGACCTTTGGCCTGCAAGCGCAGGATAAGCCTGCACCTAGCCCAGCTTCTAAAGTGGAACAGCGTGTTGGAACTACTGATATTGTCATTACTTACTCCAGACCGGGAGTGAAGGGCCGTACGGTCTTTGCTGCTGACGGCTTGCAACCTTATGGCAAAGCTTGGAGAGTAGGAGCTAATGCACCAACCAAACTGGAATTTAGCAAGGACTTCAAAATGGGTGGTAAAGATATCCCCGCCGGTACTTATACCTTATTGGCTACGCCGGGTAAAAAGGAGTGGACACTGAAGGTTTATGCCTGGGATGATAGTGCCAGAAGTTTCATGGCCTATGCCGAAAAAGACGCGGCTGCTACCTGGACGCTGACTCCGGTCATGCTGAAAGATAAAGTAGAAACTTTCCGCATCGATGTGAATAATATTCGCGATTATTCTGCGAATATTAACCTGGAGTGGGAGAATACAAGAATTGAAATTCCTATTGAGGTTAAATAATTATAAAAAAAGGGGCTGCCGCCGGCAGCCCCTTTTTTTATAAACGTTTAAACTCATATCCTAGCGCCTTTTTTACCTTCTCATTCGACACCACCTTATACATCTTCGTTTTTTTCCCTTCCAAAAACTCAGGGGGCTCTAATCCCAATTTGATAGCTTGCTCTGTATAAAATGCGGCCCGGCTTGGATGGTCATCCGCACATACATTAAATGTTTCTCCCCAGGCATTCTGACGAATGATCTCACGGATAACACCCATACAATCTTCCCGATGAACGAGGTTCACCGGCGCTTCACCATCCGATAACCCTTTTTTCCCCGCTAAAAAACGTCCTGGGTTTCGATTTCCTCCTATCAATCCTGCCAAACGAACGATAGCCAGCTCCCGGCCGGTTTTTTTCAACAAAAGCTCCGACTGATAAACCGCCTCTCTGGAGGGAGAATCGGGAGCAACGGCCGTATTTTCTGTCACGACCCCTTCCTGCTCTCCATAAATGCCGGTAGAACTGGTGTAAATTAAATATTGAATAGGACTGTTTTGAATGGCTGCGATAATTTTCCTTATCCGTTTTAGGTAATTATCCAAAACATTGGGATCCCTTCGCCCGGGAGGTAAAGTAAGGATGAGCAGGTCTGATTGGAAAAATTCGGTCGGCAGCTCTTCATCCTTATCCAGGTCAATGAAGTAGGGAGCTAGGCCCTTTTCTTTGATGGTTTCCAGCTTTTGCTCGGTAGTAGTAGAGCCTTTCACCTCATAACCTTCCTTAAGGAGCACTTCCCCGAGAGGTAAGCCCAGCCAGCCGGCGCCTAGTATTGAAATTCGCATTGAATTTTTTTTTAAATAAGAGGGCGACGGAGTCGCCCTCTTATTTAATTAGATTCATATTCATAACACCCAATATCCGGATTCTGTGCATCCCGCTCTTTCCCATCCAAATCTATGGTGATTGGATTGGGCGAAAGAATGGGTATGGCCTGCATCTCTGCAATGGATAAGGTATCCAGGTGGTAATCATCATCGCTGGGATTGACAAACAAAGCATCCTGGCGGGTCGCATTGATACAGGGATTGCACTGATTGCCTATGAAGTTTTCGTATAAACCATCCTGCTGTTCGAGCAGATCATCCACTTTTACGATGCAATTACGGAAATTGACCTGAAACTGTAGAAAGCCTTCTCCCTCAAAAGCATCCGAAAGAATGATCTCGTCCGAGGAGCTTCCGAAAATAATGCTGTTAATAAATTCAGCATTCAGGCGATTGGTCTGAAAATTGTTACATACATCATCAAAACAGAAAAAGTTGCTCATCGCCAGGGCTGATGCATCTACGCCGTAGCTGGCAAAAGTGCAGTAAGTGAATTTGTAATTCCCTCCCTTGATGAGCTGAACAGAATTGCCGTAGTTGTTATACACCAAAGTATTCTCAGCAGTGATCGATGCGGAATAGGCTAAAATGCCACTACCGGCCGTATTGAATATCTGGGCATTTTTGAGCGTAGCCGAGCCGGCCGAATCGACATATACCCCGATATTAGAGTTCTTAATAATGGTATGCTCAAAATTACTGCCTTTACTGCCCCTTCCGATAATGATGCCGAACCACTGACCTGGATCATTCTGGAAGGGCGTTTCTAAACGATCCCCCTGAATCACAACAGGGTTCTCCAGGGTGCCCTTGAAGTTAAATTTCCCCCGGGATAAAGTATATAATATCCCGTCATTAAAGGTGCCGAATACCTCATTTTTGGCTACCCCCCCATGCACATAGATCTGTGTGCCTTCCATGACCGTCAGCATACAGGAGTCGATAAAGATCTCACCATAGATCACATAAGGCTTGGGATCATCCCAGATCACTTCCTGATCGTTGCAGGTCAATACGGTCGGCACGCCTTTATTAAAGCGGCTGGGAAAATAATTGGCATTCTGCCCCCAAGCTTCCAGTACGACCCTCTGGACGTTGTCGTTGGTCTCAAATACCAAATTTTCATTAATCACAAAGGGGCTGGCCGACAAGGGCTGGTCGGGGTCTATGGTGACTTCAGCGAAGACATAAATGCTGTCATTGGCCAGTACCATAACGTCTTCCTGCACATTTCCGGGGTCTCCGTCGACATTCATGCGGAAAAAGGAGTTGTTCTCGCCTTCCAGGTACACGCGGGAGATGACGACGGCCTTATCGTTGGGGTTATAGACTTTAAAGTATCGGGTAGCGGAGCCTAATTCGGTAAACACCGTATCAAAACGGAGCGTATCCAGCTCGAATTCCAGCCTCGCATCGCTGGAGGTGGTGATCTCATCGGGCTGGTCGCAGGAAAAAAGGCTGAATAAGGCGACCACACATAACAACAGAAGTATCTGGTTCTTCATCGAAGAGGTTCATTTTTATAATATTGCCAAAAGTATTACGAATTGCTGGATACTTCATTGTATGGAGAGGAATAATTTGTGAAAATAGGCGACAGGAGAGCGGGATTCATTCCGCTCTTACCGGACAGCAAGCTTCAGACCTGTCTGCCTAAGGCATGATTGCCCGGAAGGCGAGCTTTAGCTTGCCTAAAAGCAAGTCCTTTCAACAAAAATCCATAAACTTACCCTAGATAAGACAGGCTTCCGCTTCGGGCAAGTTCATGGAAGCTAGAAGAGGATTTGCCGAATTTGATGGTTATGTGAGCAAGCTAAAGCATGCTCTCCGGGCAAACTGAAGTTTGCTGTCCTGACAATCATGCCTTAGGCAGACAGGTCTGAAGCTTGTGGTCCGGTAAGGATTACGGCTTAATCTTCTCTTCCTTTTTCTTATCCAGTATCTCCACCGGCTGCCATTCCTCTCCCAAAGTATGCTTCATCACCCACTTGATCTCCTCTACATCGCGGGTGCGCTGGTGGCGCGGCTCACGGAAGCCGTGGGGCTCACGTGGGAAGCGGATGTATCGGACGTCTTTACCCAGGTCTTTCAAAGCAGCGAAAAACATCATACTCTGTGGCTCTGTATCAGTACGGTCGTTGTTTCCGTGCAGGAGCAGGGTAGGGGTGGTCACCTTTTCGACATGTGTTAAGGCAGACTTAGCACGATATCCTTCCGGATTTTCCCAGAACGTACCGCCGATGTACCAGCGGCGCACATCGTAGTTGAAGCCGATGCCGTACTCGGAAGTCCAGTCGGACACCATGGCACCCAAAGAAGCCGCCTTAAAACGGTCCGTTTTGGTAATGACCGTCCCGCCGAGGATACCACCGTAGCTCCAGCCGCGCACGGCCATCTTGTCTTCATCGACGATGCCGTCTTTGATGAGCTTATCCACGCCCGTCATGAGGTCTTCGTAATCGCCGCCGCCGATGTCTTTCATATTGCCGCGCAGGAGTTCGTCGGTATAGCCGGAGCTGCCGCGTACGTTGGGCGTGAGCTGAACGAAGCCCATACCGGCCCAGACGTGGTAGCGGGTGCTGAAGCTTTCCGTGAATACGCCCGCCGGCCCGCCGTGAATGTGTAGCAGCAAAGGATATTTTTTACCTTCTTCGTAATCGGGAGGTAGGTGGAGGAGCCCTTCAATTTCGGTGCCGTCCTTGCTCTTCCACTGGATGACCTTGGTTTTAGCCAGATAAAAGCTATCCTGGAAGCCAGGGTTCAGATCTGTTAGCTTTTTGGGACTAAAATTAGGCAGGCTGGAGATGTATAGGTCAGTAGGCTTGTCCGTGTCATTCAGGCTGAAGAGTACCTTGTCCTGGGCTTTGCTCATACCATATACGCGTAGGATGCCTTGAGAATCGGTCAGCTTTTTGACGGTTTTATCTGCCAGCTTGAGCTGGTACAGGTTGGACTGCGTACGCTGTAGGCCGTTAAAAAAGATAGATTTTCCGTCTTTGGCCCAATAGTAGCCTTGTATGTTGCCTTCGAAATTACCGGATACCATCTCATACTTCTTGGTAGCGGGATCCATCACCCAGATCTTATTGTTGCGCAGTTCCCAGGTTTTATCATCTGCCGCGGAATAGGCCAGCTTAGAGCCGTCGGGCGACCATTGCAGGCCTCCTTCAGGAGCTGTATTATCCGTCAGTTGAACCATTTCGTCTTTTTCCAGGTCGTACATATAGATTTCCGACTGATTACCCTGATTCCGACGGTTTTCGGTGCGGCGGGTGAAGGCAATTTTTTTACCGTCCGGAGAAACGGCCAGGCTACCCAGGCGGTGATCTCCTTTGGTGAGTTGCTTTTCTTTTTTGGTTTTGAGGTCGATCATCCAGATGTTGTTCCAGGAGGATTCTGTCTGACCATTTGGGCCTTCATCTACGAAGTAGGAATCGTAGCCGTCCTTTTTGGCTTTCTCCTCTTCTTTAGAAGGAGGGCGGTTGGCAATGAAGAAAATGGCGCTTTCATCTTCCGTCCAGGCGTAGCTGCCTACACTGGATTTGTGCTTGGTTAACTGAACGGCCTCTCCACCGCTGGTACGCATAAGAAAAACCTGCTGTTTTTTGTCAACGGCCCGTTTGAGGCTGATGTACGTACCTTTAGGAGAGTATTCAAGGCTACTGGCTCCATCTTCTCCTATATACTGGTATTCCGTTTCACCATCGGCTGAGAGGTAGTGGTATTTGGTTTCCCTTTTATTTTTTTCCCAATTGAGCGTTGATTTTCCATAAATAATGGATTGACCGTTCGGGCTAATCATAGGACTACTAAGACCGACTAATTGCAGGCCGTCGTCCGTTGTCAGGTTTCTTTTTTGAGAAAAAGCCTGGGAAATTAATAAAAAACTGATTATCAGAAGTGTAGCTGTTTTTTTCATATTTATAAAAAATTGATTTTAACTTTTTATATAAAAATTTTGAATAGGCTTAAGAACGAAAATAATAAAATTGTTGCGGAAGCGATTGAGCAAATATTCACAAAAGTGTAAAGGTTTGAATGAAGTTACAGAAACTTTAAAGTGTCCTTAGTCAAGGGCTTAGAAATATTATATGTAGCAATACGGACATCAGATTTGTTGATAAATAGTGTAACTTTGTAGAGATTTTACGTCTAAACTCGATAAAAACCCTAGAACATATCACCCTAAATTTCCCTTTAAAACACGATTAGTTTGGAAAGAAGGATTATTGATGTCATTATTCCGGCTTATAACGAAGAAGAATCTATTGGTCTGGTATTGGGGGACATCCCCAGAGAATGGGTAAGAGATATCATTGTATGTAATAATGCAAGCACGGATAATACGGCCGAGGTAGCCCGGAAAGCCGGAGCTATTGTGGTGGATCAGCCGAGAAAAGGCTACGGCAGCGCCTGTCTGAAAGGCATTGAATACATACAGGCGCGCCCGGAGCAGGAACAACCGGATATCATTGTTTTCCTGGATGGGGATTATTCCGATCATCCGGAGGAACTGCCGGAAGTGGTGCGTCCGATCCTTGAAAAGGATAAGGATCTGGTGATTGGCTCCAGGGCTACCGGGGATCTGGAAAAAGGCGCCATGATGCCTCAACAGATATTCGGCAATTGGTTGGCCATTAGCCTGATCAAACTATTTTATCAATATCATTTTACCGATCTGGGACCCTTTCGGGCCATAAAGTGGCCTAAATTGCTGGACATCAATATGGAAGATCCGGACTTTGGCTGGACAGTCGAAATGCAGGTGAAAGCAGCCAAGTATAAGTTGTCTTATGCAGAAGTTCCGGTCACCTACCGAAGAAGGGTAGGGGTGTCCAAGGTTTCGGGAACGATCCGTGGGTCGATCCTGGCCGGCCACAAAATACTGTGGACGATCTTTAAGTTATTGTAATTAAGAAAGCTAAATAAATATAGCATGTCAATAGTTGGATTTTTTGTTCTTACTGTTTACACGGTAGCCTTAGTCTACATTACCCTTTATTGTGTAATGCAGTTTTCTTTGTTGTATCACTACAAAAAAGGAAAAAAGGAGGCACCGGATGGCGTTTTTAAGAAGCGTTCCAGCAAGAGCCGGGAAAAGGTAAGCAGTCTGGCCCTGGCCGATTCAGCTTATCAAACTACTACTTTTGATAGGATTACCGAAGATCATGGTGAAGAAGAGGAGGCAGATTTACCTTTTGTAACAGTGCAGTTGCCAATCTTCAATGAAAGGTATGTGATCGAACGATTGATCGATGCGGTGGTTGATTTCGATTACCCGAAGAGCAGATATGAAATTCACATTCTGGATGACTCGACAGATGATACGGTGGACATTGTACGGAAAAGAGTAGCTTACTACAAGCGTAAGGGATATCAAATCGAGCAGATCATACGCAGCGACCGAAAAGGATACAAAGCAGGTGCCCTGAAAGATGCGATGCCCTTCGCCAAAGGAGAATTCATCGCCATTTTTGATGCAGACTTTTTACCACGGCGCGACTTCCTGCGCCAAACCATTCCTTACTTCGAGGATAAAAAGGTGGGGGTCGTTCAAACCCGCTGGGAACACATCAATGAAGATTATTCGCTAATCACTAAACTACAGGCGATTCAGCTGAATGTTCACTTCACCGTAGAGCAGAAAGGGCGGATGTCCGGAAATTTCCTGCTTCAGTTCAACGGTACGGCCGGAGTATGGCGCCGCCAAACCATTGATGAGGCAGGGGGCTGGGAGGCTGATACCCTGACGGAAGATCTGGACCTAAGTTATCGGGCTCAATTAAAAGGTTGGAAGATCCGCTTTTTGGAACATATAGGCTCACCAGCTGAGCTACCGGCAGAAATGAATAGCCTTAAATCTCAGCAGTTTCGCTGGATGAAAGGAGGTGCTGAGACGGCCAAGAAAATGTTGCCGACTGTTTGGAAATCCGGTCTGAGCTTTTTCCAAAAAATCCAGGCCAGTGTTCACTTATTGAGTAGTTCTATTTTTGTGTTCGTTTTTCTGGCAGGGGTATTTAGTGTGCCGTTGCTGTTCTTTTTGGGTGATTTAATTGAGATGGGCTTTAATAAGGATTTCTTTGCTTATTTCATGATCGGACTCCTGTCCATCATTGCGGTCTATTATGTGGCCAATGTTCAGGCGACCCATCAGGAGGAATCTCTGAATAAGTCAATCCTCAAATTTACTTTTCTATTTCCTTTGTTCCTGGCTCTGTCAATGGGCTTGTCACTGCACAATACCGTGGCGGTCATTCAGGGGTATTTGGGAAAGAAATCGCCTTTTGTACGTACGCCGAAATTTAATATCAAAAACATCACAGATACCTTTGCCAAGAATAAATACGTTCAGCGAAAAATATCCTGGACTACTGTGGTGGAAGGCCTGTTAGCTGTTTACTTTGCAGCGGCAGTTATTGGGGCCATCTATGTTCAGAACACTACCTTTATGTTCTATCATTTGCTCATGGCCATTGGCTTTGGCGGGATCTTTTTCTATACGGTGAGACATTTAAGCATCAAATAAGAGATCAGTGGATAAGCTACAACGCACTTCCACTGCATTCTGGCTGCAAGGATTGATTGGCGGACTTTGTATCTACTGCGCAATTGTGCTGGGGTACACGGTCCGCCAATCTGATTTTAGCCGTATTATCCTTCACTATGGGGCTTGGTTTGCCGGTTTTATTATCTTGTATTGGCTTTGCCCGGCCAGGCAAGTTCGTTTTTGGCTCCTGTTTGGTATTTTACTTCGTCTGATATTGGTTTTTGGCTTGCCTACCCTTTCCGATGATCTGTATCGTTTTATTTGGGACGGTCGCTTATGGCTGAACGGGATCAACCCTTTTGACCATAAACCCTCGTTTTATATTGAAAACAGTCTAAATATTCCCGGTTTAGATCTGGCCTTGTACCAGCAATTGAATAGTCCGGAGTATTTTACCATATATCCTCCACTTGCGCAGCTGGTATTTGTGATGGCCTGTTGGATTTTCCCGGCCAGCGTTTTGGGCAGTTCCATCATAATGAAACTGTTTTTACTGACTGCCGAAATAGGGAGTTTAATCCTGCTCCGTGGCTTGCTCCAATATTTTAAGCGTTCTCCCAAGCTAGTCCTTTTGTATGCGCTTAACCCTTTGATCATTTTGGAAATAGTGGGAAACCTTCATTTCGAAGGCTTTATGGTCTTCTTTTTGTTGCTGGCCTACTGGTTTTGGATAAAAGGTAGTTGGTGGAAGGGGGGGATCGCCATGTCTTTATCCATTGTATCGAAGTTACTACCGCTGATGTTTTTACCTTTTATCATCCGCAGAATGGGGTGGAAAAAAAGTATATGGACGTTTTCATTGATGGGTGCACTAATGATAGCTGCCTTTCTACCATTGTTTAATGCCGCCTTTATCCATAACTTTTCAGATAGCCTGGACTTGTATTTCCGAAGGTTTGAGTTTAATGCCAGCGTGTATTATGTGCTTCGCTGGCTTGGCTTCCAAGTTGCAGGCTATAATTTAATTGCTCAAATAGGTCCTGGTTTGGCCTTGATTACGCTTTTATCCATTTGTTGGGTAGCTTTTACGGAAAAAAAGGTGGATTGGGAAAGCTGGCCGGCTCGTGCGCTGTTTGCGATAACGGTATATTTGATGATGGGCACGATCATTCATCCCTGGTATCTGAGCCTGCCTGTTGTGCTGTGTATTTTTACCAGTATGCGTTATCCGATCCTATGGTCGGGCCTGATATTTTTGACGTATATTAATTACAGCTACACCCCTTATTTTGAGAATCTGTGGGTAGTAGGAGTGGAGTATGGTCTGGTGTTGTTGTTTTTGTTAGGGGAATGGAGGAGGTTATTTGCTGGTGCTTGAACCGCAGATTTCCGCGGATTCAGCGGATGCCACGCAGAAGGATTTTGGGCTGCAAGCCCAAAATCCTTCTGCGAAATCAGTTAAATCCATAAAAATCAGTGGTTCAAACATCAACGAATAAAAATACGGAACAGCCCTTAGTGACCTACATCACAACATCCCCATTAAAAACTCCTTTATCTTTGCAATCAAAAAAACAGAAATCATGATGAATTGGATAATGAAAGCCCTCGGTGGAGGTGATGTAGATGCTGCTAAGGAATTAATCAAAAATGGTAGCCCAGTCGTGGATGTAAGAACAGTTGGAGAATTCAAAAGCGGGCATTTGGAAGGATCTATTAATATTCCTCTGGATCAGGTTGGTAGCCAGATCAATAAGTTCAAAAAAATGAAGCAACCGATCGTGATGGTTTGCCGTTCCGGAAATCGCTCGGGTGCTGCTACCCGTATTCTGAAGGATGCCGGTATTGATGCAATCAATGGCGGAGCCTGGGTAGGGCTTCGCTAGGCTTAGTAGGTTGGCGACCACCGTCGCCAACCTACTATTGATAACCTTGAGCTTGTAAATGAAACAACTCCGCATATTTCCCATCTTGCTCAATCAACTCTTCGTGACTACCATATTCAAGGATCTGGCCGTGTTCCAGAAACAAGATGCGATCGGCCATCCGGACGGTGGAAAAGCGATGCGAAATTAAGACCGCCGTTTTACCCTCAATCAGTTTAGCAAATCGTTGGAATACTTCATGTTCGGCACGGGCATCCAGAGCAGAGGTGGGCTCGTCTAGTATCAGCAGCTGAGCTTCGCGCATATAAGCTCTGGCAAGAGCTACCTTTTGCCATTGTCCGCCGCTGAGCTCCACTCCTTTATCAAACCTTTTGCCAAGAACTTGTTCGTACTGATCAGGAAGCTCTTCGACTACCTGATCGGCCAGGCTTTTAACGGCCGCTTCTTTAATACTTTCTAATTGGTCCAAATCGTCAATATTACCAATGGCAATATTTTCGGATACCTTTAATTGAAACTTAATATAGTCCTGGAAAATAATACCAATATTTTGCCGAAGGCTATTCAGCTCTATATCTTTGATATCGATCCCATCGATTAAAATTCGTCCTTCAGTAGGCTCATACAAACGGGCCAGCAATTTAACCAAAGTGGTCTTGCCTGCTCCGTTTTCCCCTACCAGGGCTAATTTTTCGCCGGCCTGAAGGTGAAAATTCAGATGGCGAACCGCCCATCTTTTACTATTAGGATACTGAAAACCTACGTTTTCAAAAGTAAAGCCCGATTGAAGCTTTTCCGGGAACGACTGACTGTTGGGAACTGAAGCGATCTGTGGTTGTAATTCAAAAAAGTCAAAAAGATCCTGCAGGTACAAGGCACTTTCCGTAATCCGGGAGAATCGACTCATGATGGATTGCAGCATGGATTGCATGCGGCTGAATGAGCCAGCCAGGAAGGTCAGCGTACCCACCGTAATGACCGCACTAATGGTTTGAAGAATTATGAATACATAAGCTCCGTAATAAGCTAAAGACCCAATCGCAGATAACACAATCCCCCAGCTGGCTCTGCTAACCGCAATTTTCCGGTTGGCTTTATAAAATTGATCAGCGAGGGTTTCAAAACGGCGAGCCAGAAAATCAGAAAGATTAAAGGTTTTAACTTCTTTGGCAGTGGCATCGCTCGCGCCTATGTAACGGATATAGTCTAACTCTCGTCGCTCAGGCGTCCAGCTACGTGTAAGGGAATATGATCGCTGATTAAAATGAGATTCCCCTAAGAACGAAGGGATGACCGCTATAATCAGCAATAGGATCAGCCAGGGATTGAAGGCGATCAAGCCGGCCCCAAGGAAAAGAATGGTAATGATGTCTTGTAATTGTGACAAGACCAGCGACATCAGTACTGTCCGGCCATTCGTTTGGCGGCGAGCCCTCTCAAGCTTATCATAAAAGGCGGGGTTCTCAAATTGGTATAGGTCCAGCGTAGCGGCATGGCGGATCAACTCTACTGAGGTTTTGTTGGAAAAAAGATCTCCCAACAGACTGTCCAGCAGGGTGAGCACACGATTGATCAGGTCAGATAACACCACCAGCGCAAGTTCCAATCCTACCATTGTCCAGAGGTATTGCGTGCTCCCATCCTGTACATCGATCAGCCTGATGACTTCATCAATGATTTCTTTCCCAACCCAGAGTGTTGCCAGTGGAATCCCCGCTTTAATGAAGCGCAGGGCAATATTGCCGAGGGTCATATACTTATTGGTCTCCCAGATAAGCCTGAAAAAACGCGGCAAATGGCGAAGGGCGGAAAACTGTTCTGATAATCCTTCTTTCGGCATCTAGTTTTTACTTTTGTAAACCTTTGAAGAGAGGATTAAGTTTCTTATTAGGGTTTTCTGTTTATTTGTTGTTTGAACCGCGGATTTCCGCAGATTCAGCGGATGCCACGGAAATGATTTTTGGCCGAAAGCCAAAAATCCATCTGTGTAATCGGTTAAATCCGTAAAAATCCGCAGTTCAAACACTCCAACAAAATCCAAAAATAAAAAACAACAAGTCACCCAGAACCCAAAAAACCAAAACCCTCTATCACGAGAATAAACTTACAATGAACAAAGAACTCGACAATCTCCTCCGGCTCCTCCAAATCGAAAAAGAAGAGGATCTGGAGCAATATAAAAAACTGATCGAAAGCCAGCCTTTGCAAGAACGAAAGGAAAAAGGATATACCTGGTATCCTGTTCATGTGGTTAAAAAAGGGTACACGATTGGAGACCGCGCTTTCGTAATTCTTGAAAAAGGGGGAAGTGAAGAGGAAGAGCACCATTTTCGTTCCGGTAAAACGGTCCGTTTATTTTCTCAACTTCCGGCAGCAGAGGGGGGCGAACGCAGTGGGGTGATACATTATGTCGATAAAAATAAGATGAAGGTCATCCTGAATAGCCGGGAACTTCCTGAATGGATTGGCTTAGGGCAGGTAGGGGTGGATATTTTGTTCGATGATCGCACCTATGTAGAGATGGAAAAAGCCCTGAAGCAGGTCATGGAAGCTAAGAATGGCCGATTGGCTGAATTAAAAGCGGTGTTAATGGGTAAACAAGCACCTTCTTTCCGGGGGAAGGAAAATGGGGTAGAGGGAGGAGGCCTGAACGATTCTCAGAATGAGGCCATCAATGAAATTTTGGCTGCCCGGGATGTGGCAGTTGTACACGGTCCTCCCGGAACCGGCAAAACGACCACCGTCGTTCAGGCAGTTAAGCTACTTTCCCGGGAGGAACCGAGTATTTTGGTGACTGCCCCCAGCAATACGGCCGTAGATCTACTGACAGAACGCCTGGTAAAGGAAGGTCTTAATGTAGTTAGGATAGGAAATATTTCCAGGGTAGATGAAGACATTGTCAGCCATTCTTTGGAAGTAATGGTGACCCGGCATCCCGACGCCAAGAACATCAAGAATATAAAAAAGCAGGCGGCCGAGGCCCGGCGGCGGGCCGGTCGTTATAAGCGAAAATTCGGTAGAGAAGAGTATTTAAAACGCCGTGAACTTTATCAGGAAGCAAATGAACTGAGTGACTGGGCGAATCGCCTGGAAGATCAGCTTATTGATCGAATTCTGGATGAAGCCCAGGTGATCACTTGTACCCTGGTAGGAGCCGCACACAAAGTACTTGATCGCAGAACATACCGAACCGTATTCATCGATGAAGCGGCCCAGGCTCTGGAACCGGCCAGCTGGATTCCAATTTTAAAAGCTTCCAGGGTTGTGTTGGCCGGAGATCCTTTTCAATTGCCTCCTACCGTAAAGTCCATAAAAGCAGAGAAAGAGGGATTTAACGTTACATTGATCGAAAAATGCCTGAAGCGGATTGAACGAACCAGTATGCTAAAGGTACAATACCGGATGAATGAGCAGATCATGGGGTTTTCCAATCAGCAGTTTTACGGGGGCTTGCTGCAGGCGGATGATACAGTGAAAGCCCATCGTTTGGAAATAGTAGATAATGAACCTTTTGTGTTTATTGATACGGCTGGTTGTGGGTTTGATGAAAAACTCCAGCCTACCTACCGGAGCCGATATAATCCGGATGAATTTCAAATCCTTTGCGAACATCTGTATCAACTGGTAGAAGAGTATCGGGAATTGGAACTGGCTTTCCCCGAAATCGCAATTATTTCACCGTACCGGGAGCAGGTGATGTACATGAAAAGTGAAGTAGAGGAAGACACGATTTTGAATGAATTGCCTTTGATCATACAAACGATTGATGGATTTCAGGGGCAGGAGAAGGATGTCGTATACATTTCTCTGGTGCGATCAAATGGGAAAGGAGAGGTTGGCTTTTTAAATGATTATCGGCGGATGAATGTGGCCCTTACCCGGGCGAGAAAGAAATTAGTGGTAGTAGGAGATAGTGCAACGATCGGGAGTTCAGAATTTTACCAGGACTTTCTGGAATATTGCGATAAAAACGGGAGTTATCGAACAGCCTGGGATTACATGAGGACTTAAACAAAAAACCCTCGCCGAAGGCGAGGGTTTTTTGTTTAATAAGTCCAGAGGTCGTGTTCGAAGTTGAAGATCTCCTGTTTGATACGGTCTGCCTCAAGCAGCAGGTCCATGCCTGACAGGTAATCCTCCAAGCGTCGATTGAAGACGTTGGATCTTTTGTATATGTAGCTGGAGAATAATCGCATCTCGAACAGGTTCTCCCAGGTAATTGGAGCCGCGTCATTTCCAGGAAGGAAAATTTCCTCTCTGGCGAGAATTCCGCGAGCTTCTGGATAATACACCCAGAACAAAACTTCTTCGTACAAGAAGTTATCATTTTCGTCCTTCACATCGCGAATAGGAGCGATACCAAGGATGCGATGGTATAATCTGGAGGTCTGTTTGTCAAAGAAGACTACTTCCTTAATACGGTAGCGTGTAACCTCCAATGGGTTGAGGGTGTTCACTACAATTTCCGGCTCCGGCTCGTAGGTTTCGGGATTGATCCTCAGGATCGTATCCACAGAAGCACCGATGGCTGCTACCTCATCCTTAGCAAGGGGAATGGTGAATTTATCGTTTTCCTGACTGTAAACGGTGATTTCTCCGTTCTTTGCCGCGTCCATCAAAACGGTGATGAAAGGGCGTTCTTCATAGCGGAAAACCAGGTTAAGCTTTTCGCGGGTGTCAATCACTCGCCAGATGCGTCTTTCCCACATGATATCAGCTTCGCGAATTTGCTGGTAAGGAAGTAGGCGACGTTCTTTTACCAAACTTTTCTCAACGATATCATCAAGCGGAGGCCTCTTCTGAAGTGGTTCGCCGGATTCTGTCATGATGTTCTCGGGTTGTCCGTAGGCCAATCCACACAAGAATATTCCGAGCAGGCTACAAAAAAGTAGTCTAGTGATTTTCATTGTATTTTTGATTTAAATAGATGTACAACAGTGATATCTTTCTAACGCAAAAATTGTGGTGCTATTACATTTCTTTCAAAAATTATCTAAGAAGCTGTTAAAATTTAATTTTTAGAGCTTTTAGAAGTGGTCAAAAATAAAAGAATCAAATGGATTTCCATTTGATTCTTTTATTTTTTTTGCTATTCAAAGGACAAATATAAGCGGTCGGAGACCGCTTATATTTGATTATCTGATTGTAAACACCAGAGAGTTGATCTTACGAGTGATCTTATCTCCTGGGCACTTAGCTCTGATATTACGGAAGTAGTAGGTATCTCCGGCTTTGGCCTGTCTGATCATTCTGGACGACTTGTCGTCGAAAGTAGCACCGGCATTGGCATTGGTGATCACATCCTGATTTTTAGGCTGGTACACCATGTCGAAACCTACGATGTTACATCTGGCTTCAAAGTCGAAGTTATCCAACCAGGCGATGATACCGGCCTGTGCTTTGAAGGTACCGTTCTGTACCCCACCATCATTCAGGTTACCCAGACGGGCTACCGGGTCAGGGATCATTTTTACGCGGAATTCTTTCGTATCAGTCAAGCCACCACCACTTACGGTAATTCTACAGTTCTGTGTTACTTCAGACACATTCACAACGAAGTTGTTACTACCTACTTTGCGGATCTTTCCACCACCACCGGAGATGCTAACTCTCAAATCGTTAGAAGATACGCCGGCTGCTGAAACAGATAGTGGGTTATCCACACCGATGTAGAATACATTCATCTTATCGGCAGAAACGGCCACAGAGCGTTCTCCTACCTCATAGCGGAAGGTTTTGGAATATGTCTCCGTTTCGTTAGTGAACGGGTTGGTAACGGAAATATCAACTTTGTATTCTTTTTCTCCAATAGAGCCGGGCGTAACGCTGTACTGCCCTTTACCATCAACGATCTTCAACGGCGATCCATTCACCCTCATAGAGATATTCTCAGCTGCCTGGCTGGAGAATGCACTCAGGAAGACTTCTGCCGAATAAGTTTCTCCTTTGATGATGTAAGCTTTTTCAGTAGCGGCCACTGGTTCGAAGGCATCGAACTCGATCACCGTCTGACCTACCTGCTTGGCAAGGAAGCCTAAGATAGTTGCTTCAGAGTTTTTGGCATCGTTCTGGAACTTTCTCAGGATCGGGTAACAAGCAGCCACGGGCATATGTCCGAATGTGAAATCGGACCAACTGGGCTTTTTGTATTCTTGCCAGGTTTCGTCGTCGATTGCCAGAGAAATCTGGTCTTTCAGCCCCTCGATCATTTGAGGCGTGATATTCGTTCCGTCGATTTTTAACTGAGCCACATTGTCAACAATCTCCACCAGTTTATTTCTGGTATCTTCAATACGCTGCTTAATTTCAGGGCCGATCGGTTCTTGCTGAACACCAAGGGCTTCCTGGCCGTCTACAAAGTATCGGGTAGGGATTTCCTTGTCGCGGTAGCGCTTTGGCTTGCCTGCTTTGGCTTTATCTTTGAAATCGTCGGGATAAAGGCCTCCGGCTTGTTCATCCAGTTCGCCTCTGATTTCGTCAATGTAATTAATGAAATCTGTTACTACAGATTGTGCTTCTCTGGAAGCAGTCAGAAGAGGCTTATAATTAGGCTTTTCTTCGACGGTGGCTTCCAAAGAGGTTATGATTTTTTCATTTGCTTCGCCTAGAACATTATTCGTAGAGCTGATACTATCGTCCAGGGAGAAAAAGGCATTCATTACCTCGGCAGACACGTTCAGGGCCAGTAGCGCCGTCAACACCAGATACATCAGGTTGATCATGAGCTGCCGCGGTTCCTTTGGTATAGACATGATTAATAATTTTTTTTATGGTTTAAATTCTTTATTAGATGTTGCACAAAGTGCAACATCTAATAAAATTACTACTGACGCACACTTGCCATGGCTGAGATCATGTTACCATACACATTGTTCAGAGAACTGTAGGCATTGTTCAGCTGGCCGATGTTTTTGTTCAGCGTAGTCAACTGCTCTTTGTACACCTTGGTATCTTCCAGGGAATCGCTCAGGTCGGCCATGGCTTCATTCAATTTAGAATAGAAGTTGCTCATTGCGCGGATCTGATCGCTTGTGCCGGAGAAATCTACTTCCTGAAGGGCTTTCAGAGAAGAGAGGCTGCGAGACATGGTCTGCAGTTCGGACAGCATACCACCTAATTGTTGTTCTACTACTTCGCCGTTCAGGCCGGGCGTTTGATCAACGGGGCTGACCGCAACAGGGCCTGCAGCAAGTGGCTGTATAGGAGCATTGTATTTATCCAGGCCTGGGTATAGTTTTTCCCAGTAATAATCTTTTTCTGGTCCGAGAATACCCAATAGAAGGAAGATAAAAGCTTCCGTCATCAAACCGATAATAAGCATGGTACTGGCACCTTCCCAGCTTTCCAGTTTAAACAGGGCACCCAATAATACAACTGATGCACCAACACCAATAATCAAGTTTTTAAGATACTTGAAACCTTTTGACTTAAGAAAACTCATTTTGGGAATATTTAATTTAAAGGTTAGCTAATTAATATTTGTGAATAATTGAATTCTACACTGATATAATGATCAAAACGAGAAAAGTAACATTTTGATCGCGCAAAAATTTAAAAAAGTTGGCATTTCACCAAAAAAAAATGTGCAACTTCTTGAAATTCACTGCTTTTTTAGGGGAAATAACGGTAATGGCAAGTAGTAAATTACTTTGAAGGCAAAATATTTTCTGCCTAAACGTAAAAAAAGGTTCTGCTGGTCAAACGGCCAACAGAACCTTTTTTTTGGAGGTCTTCCTGATCAATTAAAACTGATCGTTGATGGATCGTCCCAGGAAGGTAAGCGCGCAACGGAATCCAATATACGACTTAGTCGTATCCTGGTACTCCCAATTGCGGGTTGCTGTCATCAGATAGTGCTTAACATCCTTCCAGGATCCGCCTCTTACTACTTTGCGTTTGAAGGCTTCAGGGTCTGAATCTAAAGCGTCATAACGCATATCGGGGTTCAGGTCGTGCAAGAAAGAATAGGAATTCTCATCAAAGGCAGATAAGGTCCATTCTGCAACATTGCCTGACATATTGTACAAACCATAATCATTGGGGAAATAAGCGTCGGCTTTTACGGTATACATTCCACCGTCTTCGGTGTAATTACCGCGGCCGGGCTTGAAGTTAGCCAACAAACATCCTTTTGAGTTCCGGATGTAGTAACCACCCCAAGGGTAAGGAGCTAATTCGTGGCCACCTCTGGCTGCATATTCCCATTCGTGCTCTGAAGGAAGACGATAATTCTCCGTGTTCACCGTTTTCTTAGGACGGTTGGCATTCCAGAATTGGGTACGCCAGTAGGCAAAAGCCTGAGCCATGTGCCAGTTTACACCAACAACCGGATAGTCGTCAAAAGCAGGGTGCCAGAAATAGTTTCTCGCCATCGGCTCATTGTAAGAGTAGCTGAAGTCGCGGATCCAAACGAGTGTGTCGGGATATACGTTCACTTCCTTACGCTTGATGAACTGCTCGCGAGGCGAGTCTTTTTTGTCGTGAGCGGCAGCCTGCCAGTCGAACCACATGTATTCGTAGTTGAGTAAGCTCACATCAAATTGATTTCTTCCGGCAAACTGGTTGCTTCCCTGAAGAAACAGATCTCTGATATCTTCATTTTCCCAGTCGATGTCAACCGGCCAATCGATCTGGCGGTTTCCTTCATCATCTTCGATGAAGTATTCATCGTTGTCAGAAATGTTATAAACAACAACGGAGTCTCGTACCCAATTGACAAACTGGCGGTACTCGTTGTTCGTAATTTCCGTATCATCCATGAAGAAGCCCTGGATAGATATTTCTTTGGGGCGCTGGACGAAGGTGTTGGTTACATCCTGGTCGCTAGCCCCTATATGCAGGGTACCTGAAGGCACGTAAACCATACCATAGGGGTTGATCCCTTTCCAAGTCGGTCTGTTAAGTACACCGAGAAGTTCACCCGATTGCTGTTTGCCACAGGAAGTAACCCCAGCAATAACGAGGAATACCAATAGAATTTTAAATAATTTTTTCATGTTAACACCCAAGTTTTCCTTCAGATTAAAGTATTAAAAATCTATTAAAGCGGTCGTAAAGATAGACTGTTTAAAAAAAATATGAAAATTAATTATTTCAAAAATGTCGGAGCATTACGGTTAGGCTCTAAATGAATGTAAAATGGAGGAGATGTTCAATTATAAGGTTTGCAATAACCGGTTATTGATTAAGTATTCTCTACCTTCAAAACGTTCCTAGAACCGTACTCTGAAACAGTTATAACCGAAAAACGCCATTATTTCACAGATATTATCTCCGCCCTTCAATTTAATTAATGATTCTTCCGATTTCGGCTATTTTTCTTTTTTATCTCCATCCTTCTTAAAAAGACGGCGAAAGGTAAAGAAAAATAACTAAAGATTTCTGGGGTTATAAATAATCTTTGGCGGAATGCCTTTCCCCAAACTGGTATTCAAATTATAATTGATCATAATCTCGTGAGATTGGTTACTGATGACCTTTAGCCCGGAAAGAGAAATGTCATAGGCATAGCCAAAAGTAATATTTTCCCCAAGTTTGAAACCGGCAATCACTGACACTGCATCCAGTGTATTTTGATTATAACCTCTTAACGATGCTCCCCCGAAGATATTGTCATTATATCTCAAAATAGCGCTTAATTGAGGTTGGGTTTGTTGAAAATCCGACAATACCATTACAGAAGGGTGTAAGGTCATCATACTATTAAGTTCAATGTTAGCTCCTACATAGGCTGTATAGGTCCTGCTAAGAGTAGGTTGAAAGCTGGGAAAGTCAATGGTAGGTTCACTAATATTGAGAACGGAAAAACCGGCCTCTATTTGTTCACTGTAATAAAATACTCCGGCACTGAAAGACATGCCGGTCGCATTTTCGTTGACAATCGGCAAAAGGTCATCCTGATGATCAATGATGTTCTCGTAGTTTCCGTCAGGTGTTCTCAAAATGCTTCCGTCTATAGTCTTCTGAATCATTTGCCCGCCAACGCCAAAGGTTAATAGGCCGCTCCCAAGTTCCATTTGGTAATTGTAGGACAGCTTGATACTGGTGGTCCTTTCAGCGCCTAATTCATCATTTTCTATACCCAGGCCAATACCGCTGCTTATGAATAATAAGGGAGCATGTACATTTACATATTGAGATTGTGGATTGTATGCAATGTCCGTCCATTGAGTACGTAAGCCCCCCGTCAAACTCACCGAGTGGTCAAGTCCCGCATAAGCCGGATTCCAATTGAGCTTATTGAACATATATAAGGAGTACTGCGGCCTTTGTTGTCCCCACAATAAGCTTCCCAATAATAAACATGTAAAAAGAATGGGTAAACGTTTCCTCATTTTATATAAATGATAGTTTTTTCAAAATTAGTAATATTCTGGTAGAAGGTAAGCGCCTGCAGGCGCTTACCTTCTACTATATATCCCCAGATTCCTAATTTAAGGAAAATACCAAGATATGGTCAACTAATTAAGCATTTTGACCGACAATTTGCCGAATTGCAGCACCTACTTCTTTTTGTGGCAACTGGCAGGCATATTCCCTGCAAACGTAAATAAGCGTCCCTTCTCCTGTTTCTCTTCCGCTTAACAGAGGAAAGTCCTCCAGGGAGGATTCGTGTGCCATTATTACAACATTGGGTAAATAATGAGCATGCAGATCCATCCCTTTATTTTGGGCATCCGGCCCAATAACAGCTATTTCATAAGCTGGGTAGGCTTTGCCCAACAAGGCCGCAGCCCAACGAGCAAAAGAAGAAGGGTATTTCACTACTGCCTGTTTCAAATTGGCCAGCATTTCTTCTGCTATGGTACGATATCGACTGTTTCCTAGCAACAACCCCAGGCGTAAAAGGTTCTGGAGCATACTCGAATTTCCGGAAGGGGTGGAGGAATCGAAAAGCTCCTTTTTGCGCATAGGAATGTCTTTTTGTTTTTCTGATGTATAGAAAAATGTGTTAGACTGAGGGTCAAAAAAATCATTTAGCACCAGGTCTGTGTATTTTTCAGCCTCTCTGACGAAGTCCAGATCAAAGGTTATAGCGTACAATTCCAGTAAAGCTGCTATCCAGTAGCTGTAATCGTCCAGAAAGGCGTTGTACTGACTTTGTCCATCTTTATAAGTATGGAAAAAATGAAGACCGTCTTCCTGTAAAAGTGCTTTTTTAATAAAAGCATAGTTTTTTAAAGCAGCCTGTTTGTAGGTTTCTAGCCCCAGGGCTTTAAAGGCCTTAGCATAGGCGATCAATTGTAAGGCATTCCAATTGAGCAGGATCTTGTCATCCAGACCGGGGCGGGGCCTCTTTGCCCTTACTTCAAATAGCCGGGTTTTTGCCTGTTCCAGGCCGGCAGTGAGTGATTCTTCTGTTCGGCCGTATTTTTCGCTGAGTGCCTGTAAACTGTTCGGCCTCCACAGAATATTTTTTTCTTCCCAGTTCCCGGCTTCCGTTACACCATAATAAGTACAGAATATTTCGCTGAGCTCCGGGTCATTCAAGGCGTCCTCTATTTCTTTTTTATCCCAAACATAAAACTTCCCTTCCACGCCTTCCGAATCGGCATCCAGAGCCGAATAAAAACCTCCTTCGGGATGTGTCATTTCATTTTGAATAAAATGTAGGCTTTCCTCAATTGTTTTTTTATAGATGGCCTTACCGCTAAGATTATAGAGATCAGACAATAAGCCGACCAAGAGGGCATTGTCGTATAACATTTTTTCAAAGTGTGGGATCAACCAGGCTTTATCCGTTGCATATCGGGCAAAACCACCTCCTAACTGATCATAGATTCCTCCCCGGATCATTTTTTGTAAAGAAAACTCAACATGTTGCAGGGCTTCTTTTTCCCCGGTATGGAAATAATAATGGAGGAGAAACTCCATAGACATGCTTGCCGGAAACTTCGGCGCACCGCCAAAACCTCCTGCTTCCCGGTCAAAGGATTGACGGAGTTGTTCGAATACCTTATGGACGGAAGCTTGGTCAAAAAGAGAATCTTTCTCAAGCCCAAGTTGCGAACCGGGAAAAAAGGTGCTGTCCGAGCTGCCGATAATCTGGGTCAATTGATCTGCCTGTGCTTGTACATTTTGCGGTTCATCCCGATATACCTTTGCCATATGTTGCAGGAGCTGACTCCAGGAAGGTCGATTGTGAATAGGCTTGGGAGGATAATAGGTGCCTGCATAAAATGGACGGCCATCAGGTAGCAAAAAGCAATTGAGCGGCCAGCCGCCGGCTCCGCTGATTATTTGGCAGGCTTCCATGTAGATCTGGTCGACATCCGGTCGTTCTTCCCGGTCTACCTTTATATTAATGAAATGTTCGTTCATAAAAGCCGCAACTTTCGGGTCTTCAAAGGATTCTCTTTCCATCACATGACACCAGTGGCAGGTAGAATAACCGATGCTGACGAGAATGGGTTTGTTTTCCTTTTTAGCTCTTTCAAAGGCTTCGGGCTTCCAGGCGAACCAGTCGACAGGATTATGAGCGTGCTGTAATAAATAAGGACTGGTTTCGTATTGGAGTCGGTTCATATCAACTATTTTACCGCATGTGAGGTTAACCGGCACTTGACCTTTAAAATTTCTCGGATTTCCTCTAACTCGACCTCATAGGGCTGATATACGGTGTAATTATCGGAGATGAGGCGAAGTTGGGTGACTTTATTCCCTTTTTTTAATTGCTGGATTCGTTTGGCCACCACCACTTCTGTGACGATAACATAAACGTGATTATCTCTGAGTGGATGTCCTCGCTCTACTTTTTCACAAATAACAATGTCTCCGTCCGTAATAGTAGGATGCATACTATCTCCGCTGATTTCGAAGGCGATGAGTGGACCGTCGAGATAGGGGACGGAGAATTTCTGGAGATCGTCGAGGTATCCATCATTTTGAGATTCTACTGCATAGCCGGCCAGG
>JAUIKE010000250.1 GCA_030430845.1 Bacteroidia bacterium
TTCCAGCATCCCAATATCGTGCGGGTATTGGATATATTTCAGGAGAACGGGACAGCCTACACGGTGATGGAGTATGTGAAGGGGAAAACGCTAAAGAGTAAGGTTTCGCTAGAGGGTGCTTTAGGAGAAAAAGAAGCGATGTCTCTGATATCCCAACTGCTTGATGCGGTGGAAGAAGTACATAATAAGGGAATGCTACACCGGGATATCAAGCCGGATAATGTACTGATTACTCCAGAAGGAAGAGTGGTATTGATTGACTTTGGATCGGCTAGGGAATTTGCAGAGGGCAAGACCACGACCCAGACGGCCATGCTTACCCCAGGTTTTGCTCCACCCGAACAGTACTCGACAAGGGCGCAAAGGGGGCCATATACTGATATCTATGCCCTGGGAGCGACGATGTATTTTTTGATGACTGGTGAGAAGCCGATTCCTGTTACAGATAGAAGTTTGGAGGAACTTATAGCGCCACATCAGCTTGTCCCAAGTGTCAGTAGTCAGGTATCTAGTGCGGTGATGTTGGCTATGGAAATAAAACCCGAGAATAGGTTTCAGCAGGTATCGGATATGCGTGAGGCGCTGAAGATCCTGGAGCGGAGAAAAGAGATTCCGGCAGGGAAGCCGGAAAAGAAAGCTGAAGAAGTTATAGCCCCCCAACAGAAGCCTTTTGTAAATAAAGGAAAAGTGATTGGGGGTAAAATAGCTCTGGCAGTTTTTGTACTGGTTTTTGGGATTGGGATAGCCTATTACATTAATTCAATGGGTGAGCCTCCATTTATAGGAGGAGAACAAACCGACCATACTGAAAAAGAATGGGAGGAAGCAGGAAGGAAACAAGAACAGGAACAGAAGGAAAAGCAAGAAGAACAAAAACAGAAGGAACAGCAAGAGCAGGATCAGAGACGCAAGCAGGAAGAACAACGGCAGAGGGAACAGCAGCAGCTGGAGGAGAGGAGAAGACAGGAACAATTAAGAAATACCCCAGCGGTTCAAAACCTCAGAAATGACATGGTATTGGTACAGGGGGGTACATTCACAATGGGCTGTACCTCCGAGCAGGGGAATGATTGTTTTGATGATGAAAAGCCCGCACATCAGGTTACTTTAAGGAGTTTTTATATTAGCAAGTATGAAGTGACTCAGGCGCTGTGGGAGGAGGTGATGGGGACGAATCCAAGTTCCTTCAAAGGCTGTGACCGCTGTCCTGTAGAGAATGTCAGTTGGGATGATGTACAGGGATTTATAAGAAAGCTGAACCAGATCTCCGGTAAGAATTACCGTCTTCCTACAGAGGCGGAGTGGGAGTATGCTGCCAGAGGAGGATCAGCTAGTAGGGGTTATAAGTACAGTGGCGGTAATAATCCCGAAGAATTGGGCTGGTATAAAGGAAACAGTTCGGATAAAACCCATCCTGTAGGTCGGAAGATGTCCAATGAACTGGGGCTTTATGACATGACCGGCAATATATCGGAATGGTGCAGTGATTGGTATGGTGACTACAGCTCCGGCTCACAGAGCAATCCACTGGGCCCATCCTCCGGGTCAGGCCGAGTGCTCCGTGGGGGCATTTGGTACAACAAATATCCAGGGGATGGGGATTTGCGGGTTTCGAATCGGAGCCTCAGTCCTTCTGGCCATCGCTACTTCGGCATTGGCTTTCGCTTGGCCTTGTCCCTGCAAACTGAATCATCTAAGACAAAGTCGGTCGAACAAAGCTTCTCTTGTGATAACTGGGATATTCGAAGCAGGCCATATATTATTGGTTGTCAGTCCTCAAAGATAAGTGAGATTCAATCATGTCTTGGTCTAGAATCCAATGGTATATTTAATAAAGAGACAGAAAGAGCCCTGTTTAATATAAAAGCAGATGTGTCTAAGGGAATAACAGCTGAGATTTATAATAGGATAATGAGAAATTGCGGTAGATCAGAATTAGAAGCTTCTAATCAAACTTTGAGCAATAGTCAAAATACTAATGAAATTAATTCAAACCAGATACATGACGTCGTAGATAAACAACCAAACCCTCCAGGGGGTATGTCCGGTTGGAATGCCTATTTATCCAAGAATTTAAGATATCCAACTCAGGCTAGAAGAATGGGTATTGAAGGTACTGTAATAGTTGTATTTGTTATTAACACAGACGGTTCGATCCAAGACGTAGAATTATTCAAGGGAATTGGTGGTGGTTGTGATGAAGAAGCTATTAGAGTTATTCAAAACTCACCAATTTGGGAGCACGGACAAGTTAATGGGTACTTAGCTAGAGTTAGGGTGAGACTCCCTATTAGATTTAAACTATCTTAAAAACTATAGAAATTATCTATAAATATGAACAAAAATTACAAAAACTGTGACAAAGGCCACTTTTACCCGGCTACTTTCTCCTCTTGTCCACACTGCCAAAATCAGCCAGAAGAGCCTTATTCATCAGGAGCTGCGGCAAGATCTTTCCCTGATGAGACAGAGAAGACTGCGCTGATGGGAAATGGAGGAGTGAATCCAACCCAATCTTCTTCGAATTTAGGTGGAGCCTCCTCAGTAAACCGTGATACTGTGAAAGTCGGGACTCCTTTTGGAGGTGCTTCTGCGGATGATGGAAGGACAGTGGTGGTGTCCTCGGGAAGAAAAACAGGAGATCGAGGCGAGACAACCAAAGCTACACCTTCTAGAAAACTGGTAGGCTGGTTAGTTTCTTACACGATCAATGAATTGGGTATTGATTTCCGCTTGTACGAAGGGCAAAATAACATTGGACGTGATGGAAAAAATACGGTTAGGATCACCGAAGATTCTTCTATTTCATCTCACCATGCGACTATCCTCTATAGAGGGGGACAGTTTTACCTCAGAGATGAGATGTCCACCAACCCAAGCTTTGTAAACGGTGAGGAAGTGATGCCTGGCAATACCGTCAAACTGAAGGATGGGGATTCAATTATGGTTGGGAAGACAGTGTTGTTGCTTCGGTTTTCGGTAATTCCTACCTCTGTATAACAATGAAGAAACTTCTACTGCTACTGTTTTTTGCACTGTTCAGCCATCTTTTGGTGGGACAGTCCATAGAGATTAGGTCAGTTTCAAGTGAAAACTATCCTAAGATTGAATTAAATGTATTTGATCGAAATCCCAAAGTATGGGGAAAGAATGAAATCCGTCTCTTGGAAGATAATAAGCCCCTAGATTCGATTTCTATATCCCCGATAGTGCTCGAAAAAAGGCCGCTAAAGCGAGTATTTATTTTGGTTGAAAACAGCCATTTTCCCTCATTTGATGCTCAACGGAATTATATCAAATCTTTTCTATCTGGGTCAATTGCTTCATTTTCAGACAAAGACGAGCTGTATTATTCGGAGTTTGATTGGACGTTACCTGACGGAAAAGTTCTAAAGAAAGACGGCATCGCCAAAGAAGGCAAGTTCGAGATTGAAAAGGCAATTTCTGATCTTAAAAAACCAGCTGCTTCTTCCAAGACCCACGAATCTACGGAGTTAAATACAGCGTTGATGGAAGCCTTGGATTATTTGGATGCAATCCCAGACGATCCCAGGTTTGATAAAGCGATCATTCTTTTTTCCAGTGAGTTTTCAAACATTTACAATTCCATTCATACTCCTGAATCGATCATCCTGTCTGCTAGACAGAAGAATATCCCCATTTACAGTGTTAGGTATCCAAGGGTTGCACCCAAATACACCTTAGCTAAAATTACCGAGTCAACATACGGTGTGCATTTTGGGATTGATTTGGAAAAGGATCAAGGAGAACAAATCTCAGCCTTTCAAAAAATCATTGCGCAAATCAATACAAGAGCAGCAGGTAATCTATATAAAATCTCCTATACTACTAATGTTTCAGTAGGAAGCAAGCCCGTTTCACTAAAGATTGCCAAGCCGGATGAAGGAGTTCAACCAGAGGCATTATTTTTAGCCCCCGGTTATATCAACTATATTTTAATGGAGCCAATAAGGCTTGGATTAGCTTTGGGGTGCATTTTCCTCATTTTAATCTTTTTGGTGTGGATTGTTTTTCACCGTAGAAAATTACGAATCAGGGAAAAGCAGGAGAATAATAGAAAATTGCAATCCATCCAGGAGGAATCAAAACGCGAACTGGAAAAGCAGGAAAAGTACCTGGAGAAATTAGAGAATGATCGAAAATCTCAAAAGGAAAGAGAAATTATATCGCAAAGGGAACAGGAAATGGAGAGGGCTGTTCAAGCCTCAGTTTCACGATTCAGACAACTGCCTAGAGTTCCTTTTCTCTCTGGTCAGGATGGTGTCAATTACCCACTAAGTGTGTTCAATTTGATTGGAAGAGGTCAGCAGGAAGGCTGCTCACTGGTCATAGGTGATACGACCATTTCCAGAAAGCATGCCTACATCTTATTTGAAAGGGTTTCTCCCGATCAAGCGCCTGAAGATAATTATTCCTTTTTCTTGATCGATTTGGGAAGTTCAAACGGCTCTTTCGTAAACGAGCGGCAGGTTTCCTCTCCTGTGATGTTGAAAAATGGGGATTTAGTAAGATTCGGAAAAGTAAACCTGACATTCAGACTCTAAAAAGCGATAATCTATGAATGAAAATTATAAATTCTTTATTTCCAGCCATGTGGGAAATGTAAGAAAGAACAACGAGGACTTTTATGGCGAAAAGCGACTCTCTGGAGGTCATGTTTTTGTGGTTTGTGATGGGATGGGAGGCCACTCAGGCGGTGAAATAGCATCACAAAAAGCGGTAGAATGTATTTTGGATTATTGCACCAGATCGAGTGGCGAAAATGCAGTTCAGATGATTCATGAAGCCATAAAGTTTGCCAATTCTCAGGTTCACGGTTTTGCAACCACCTACCCTGAATACAAGGGTATGGGTACTACCTGTGTGGTAGTTTATCTTACCAATCAGGGAAAACTTTACTACGGACACGTTGGGGATAGTAGGCTGTACATACACAATAAGCAAGGCTTGAGATCTATTACCAAAGATCACTCCTATGTACAGTATTTGGTGGATATAGGAGAAATCAAAGAATCCGAGATGGAATCTCATCCATCTAAAAACCAAATTCTAAGAGCTTTGGGAATTGACGAAGTAGTCAAACCCGAAGTGTGTCAGGAGCCGCTTTATCCTTCTCCTGGGGATACCTTTCTACTGTGCAGTGACGGCCTCAATGGAATGATCGGAAGTGAGGATATCAGACAAATCCTGGATTCAAAACGCCAAGGAAAAACAATGGACAGTATTTCTGCTCATTTGATTCAGGCGGCCCTTGATGCAGGAGGTAAGGATAATGTAACCGTAGGGCTGATTGATTTTGGTGGAGGAGATGAGGATAAGACAATGATTTTAGGTTCATCAAAAAGGAAAACCAATTCGAAGAAATTCAGACAATATGCTATTGGTGCCTTGATAGTGCTAGGGCTTTGTATTTCAGGTTATCTTATGCTAAGGAGAGAAAAGGTAAAGGAAGGAGTAAAGGCTGCAAAATCTGCTGAAACAGAACAAGAGTTAGTCAAAAAACCACAAAATGCTGGGGATTCTACAAAACAGGACACCATAAAAATCCAGCAAAATTCAACTTCTGGAAAAACACCCGATCCTGAAAATAATTCAAGTGAAAAGGATTCGGCTGACGATGACAGTGAAAAAACAAAGGAGATAAAAAATAACTGGCCAAATAATGAATCAAAAGACCTTTGATTCATTATTTCTATCTGGTAAGTGGAGTTGAAAATACTTCGTTTTGCAAACCCTAAAAATGCCTATGAGTACCAGTTTTAAATTCCAAGTTACGTTTCGAGGAGAAATTAATGCTTACCGAATAAACGCAGGAAACAGAATTATCATTGGTAGATCTAATGAAGATGGCCAGCTTCCAATAGAGCATCCCTCTTTGTCAAGGAAGCACCTTGCTGTTTCTGCAAGCGAAAACGGGATGTTAGTAGAGGACCTCGGATCAACCAATGGCACTTGGATGAATGGAAGTAAATTGGTCGTAGGTCGGCCCTATTCATTTACAGAAAAGGATGTCCTAATCCTGACTCCTGATGGATCAGTTTCTATTTCTTTTGGTGAGCAGGAAATTCGATCAGGCGCGGATCAAAAATCAGTGGCTAAAGGAAATAGTCTGGATATCAGAGCGATACTTTCTAAAAAACAGGAGGTATTAATAGGAAGAAATCCCAATTGTGACCTTGTTTTGGAAGACACAATGGTGTCAAGGAATCACGCGCGCCTATTTCAAAAAGACGGAAAAGTGTGGATAGAAGATCTCAACAGTTCCAATGGAGTGTTTGTAAACGGAAGAAAGATTTCAGGTAAAGTTCAATTAACTGAAAGGGATAAATTACTGATTGGACTTTATTCATTCACCCTTAGTGGCACCGTTGTAGATCTTAAAAGAGAATATGCAATCAGTGCCGATAATATTTCTAAGGTGTTTTCAAATGGTTACATCGGCTTGCAAAACACCTCGCTTAAGTTCCCATATAGAGAGTTTATAGCCTTAATGGGGCCGAGTGGCTGTGGGAAATCTACCTTGCTAAAGGCACTCAATGGGGATAGCCCTCCCACCAAGGGATCAGTCAAGGTGTTTGACCTGGATATGAATGAGCATTTTGAAATGATCAAGCATATTATCGGCTATGTACCACAGGAAAATATTGTTCATGAAGAACTTACAGTAAATCAATCGCTATACTACTCGGCCAAAATCCGTCTTCCAGAGGATACCACAGAAGAAGAAATTCAGCTTAGAATTTCTGAAGTATTGAAGTCTCTGAAAATAGATACGCCGATAATTAGAGAAACAAAAATCTCAAAACTTTCAGGAGGTCAGAAAAAGAGGGTGTCTATTGCTGTTGAATTACTGAACAAACCCAAGATTCTATTTTTAGATGAACCTACGAGCCCATTAGATCCAGAGACGATCGAAGAATTTTTGACTTGTATCAAACAACTCTGTAAAGAAGGTACAACCGTAATTATGGTTACTCACAAACCGGAAGATCTCAATTTTGTAGACAGAGTAGTGTTTATGGGGGTAAATGGATACTTATCCTATGATGGTACTAAAGATGGTCTTTTAAGTCATTATGGGAAGGAAAACCTAATCAACCTATATGCATTACTTAGTGCCAAAGAAGAGTCGAGGGCTTGGTACGATCGATGGTTCAAGGATAAGGTTGATAAGGGGACTTCCTTTAAAAAAGAAGAAATCAAAAAGGAAAAGGTCAATTTACTGCACCAGACCTATTGGCTTACTTTGAGGTATTTTCAAATAAAAACTGGGAATGTCAAAAATCTGCTAATCATGTTAATTCAGCCAATCTTTATTGCGCTGTTGATTGTACTTTCTTTTGATGAATTAGTGACTGAAAACGCATTGCTATTGAATGAACCTCAGTTGGGTGTAATGTTTTTAATGGCTATTGCAGCCATTTGGTTTGGAGTGAGTAATAGCGCAAAGGAGATAGTTGGGGAAAAAGATATTGCGAAAAGAGAATTTATGCTCAATGTCAAGTTGGGGCCTTATCTCTTCAGTAAACAGTTGGTTTTGTTTTTCCTTTCGGCTATTCAGACCTTGATTTTCTTGGTTATTTTAAAATTAGTTTATTCTGATTTGAATAACTTCCTCTTACTCTATGGTATTTTACTTCTGATTAGTATTTGTTCCATTCATTTTGGACTTATGCTATCATCATTTACTAAAACTTCAGAAGAGGTAATGAGTCTTTTGCCGATAGCCTTAATGCCTCAAATAATACTTTCAGGTATCTTACAACCTATCAATTCTTCACTTACCATGCTGTTAAGTTATTTCACCATTGGAAGGTGGGGGACCGAGTTATTGGTTAGAATTCATGATTTGGAGCAAGAAGATCAGCTTTTTTTGGATACCCTTCGGGGGTTTCTATATCCCGAGAATATTTCAATTATAGACTCTGATTCCTTGCAAGCGAATCTTACGGTACTTGCAGTTCTATTTATTGGGATGTTTGTCACAATTATCATGATTATCCAAAGTAGAAATAACTCCAGGTTAGGAAACTAATCATTGCTAAATCTTGAATCTTGATGGAAAAAAATGAAATAAGTATAGGTAGGTCAAGACTTAATGACTTGGTTGTACAGAATAAAGAGGTCTCTAATTTTCATGCGAAGTTAATATTTGAGCAGGATGGATCTCTATGGATTTATGACATGGATTCGACCAATGGTGTATTTGTAAACGGGATAAAAATTAGGACCAAGCATCGGGTTATGCCATCCGATAAGATTAAGCTAGGCTCTTTCGATTTGGATTGGCAGCAGGCAATTCTTGTTGGAGATAGCCCAATCAAAGATCAGCAGGAACAAATTTCAAACTTGATCAGTGAAAAGCAGGATCGCAATCCAGCCCTCAAATGGATAGTAGGTTCTTTGGCACTGTTGGTATTGTTGATCTTATTTTTTACTACAGGCCTGTTCGAAAAATCGAAAGAAATTATTTCAGAAGTAACCCAAAGCTGGCAATTAAAAAATGATAAAATCGTCTATGATATTTCATGTTTAGCGGACGAAACAGATGGAGGAAAGCTTATTAAGGTCATGAGCGATGCTAAAAAGGTGCTTTTAGCTGCGGATAGTGTCAAAATAGAGGCTAAAGAGGAAGTGGAAGTAGGGATTGAGCTCAAGGAGGAAATAGAGGCTGAATATTCCTTTACTAATGAAGCCAACTATACCACAAGGGTAAATAAGGTTTTTTCAACTTTGATAGCAGAATTAGACTCTCCAAGGTTTGATTATGAAATCTATGTAGTAGAATCCGATACTGTCAATGCATTTACAGCCGGGGGGAAGATTTTTATTTTTACTGGAATCATTGATTTTACCGCTAATGATGACGAATTGGCATCAATTATAGGGCATGAAATCTACCATAACGAACTTGGACATATAGGCAATATGCTCAAAGAAATGAAAGTAGCCAGAAACTGGTTAGGTGAGGGTTTAGGGGACATTTCCTATTATGTTACTTCCCTATTAACAACCTCTTTCAATCAGGAAAATGAAGTTTATTCTGATCTCTATGGTCTTGATCTTGCCGTTAAAGCAGGATACAATGGCTGTGCGGGCATCGATTTCTGGCAGCGTATGCAAGAGAAAGAAGAACCTGGCTCAAAATCATTATTTGATAAATTTATTAGATCCCATCCATTCAGCGCCGAACGAGTGAACTGTAATAAAAAGCATATAGACCTAAATTACTATCATCAATGCAACTAGATAGACTAATTCATATAGGAAGGTTGATAAATAAAAAGTATCGTTTAACCTACATTTCTGCAATTCTTTTTTCCGGACTGTCGCTTTTGATATTAGATAGCAATTGGGCTTCTTTAAAATTGCGTTTGGAACTAGATACACCATTTTTTAAAAACTCCATTCCCACCTCAGATATTTATTTAGATGGTTGGGATGTGATGGGTTTTTTTGGAGTTTTTTCTTTCCTGCCGATTATATTGATCTTTTTCAGGCCTCTAAAAAAGGCTGCATGGATAGTTTCGCTTGCCCTCATTCCCGTGACTCTTGTCAATGGAATGAATATTTCCGGAATTATTGATTGGGTTTTAACCCAAACACTGGATTATTTCAGCCTAACCACTGAGATTTATTTTTCATTTTATGGCTACCTTATATTCGTTTCCCTAATAAGTATCTTGACTTATTTTATTTCTCTTGATGAACTCTAATTTCCTTCCCCCCGGCCACCTACTTCACCATCGCTATTCGATTCAGCAAAGTCTCGGACAGGGAGGTTTTGGCATTACCTATCTAGCTTATGATCAGAAGTTGGATCAGGAGGTATGTATAAAAGAGCTTTTTGTCTCGGGCAACAGTACCCGTGGTGCTAACTATACGGTTCAATCCCAAAGTACAGGAGGATTTTCCTTAGAGGAATTTGTGCAGCGCTTTGTTCAGGAAGCCCGTCAACTCGCAAGATTCCAGCATCCCAATATCGTGCGGGTATTGGATATATTTCAGGAGAACGGGACAGCCTACACGGTGATGGAGTATGTGAAGGGGAAAACGCTAAAGAGTAAGGTTTCGCTAGAGGGTGCTTTAGGAGAAAAAGAAGCGATGTCTCTGATATCCCAACTGCTTGATGCGGTGGAAGAAGTACATAATAAGGGAATGCTACACCGGGATATCAAGCCGGATAATGTACTGATTACTCCAGAAGGAAGAGTGGTATTGATTGACTTCGGTTCGGCAAGGGAATTTGCAGAGGGCAAGACCACAACCCAGACAGCTATGCTTACCCCAGGCTATGCACCTATTGAGCAGTATTCTACACGAGCACAAAGAGGACCTTATACAGATATCTATGCATTGGGAGCAACGATGTACTTTTTACTAACTGGTGAGAAGCCGATTCCTGTGACAGACCGGAATCTAGAGGAGCTTGTTGCACCACATCAGCTTGTCCCAAGTGTCAGTAGTCAGGTATC
>JAUIKE010000028.1 GCA_030430845.1 Bacteroidia bacterium
GGATCGGTTTTCAGCTTTTCCTCAAACGCAGCCAATTCCTGTGCGCTCAGTTCGCCATTGACATATTTTTCTATTATTTCATATCTATCTTCCATCTGCTGATTCTTTTTTTACGCTAAAAAAGCTTAGCCCGCCTTCGTCTGCAGTTGATTAAAATCAGGGGATGCCTTTATTCTTTTCATAAGTTTGGCAATACATTCCGATTTTTTTTTGCGTGCATAACTGTACGATACGTCAAGTTGTTCGGCCACTTTTTTCATGTGCGTGCCCGTCCAGGAAAACCGAAGGAGTTTTTGACAACCCTCGCTCAGACTGCTAAAAGCTTTTTGAAACAAGGCGTCCTGTTTTTGCTCTTTGTTGGTTGATTCAGCCACTTCTATAGCTTCCTTCTCTTCCTTAAATCCTTCCCACTCCTTTATTGTTACCCCCACCTTTTTACGACTCTTAAGTTCATTGATCCATTTACTGCGGCAAATCAGGTAAAGGTAGGCCTCGAATGGACAAGTCAGAATGAAGGGGCCTTTCCTGGCTTTTTGATAAATGGCGATCAAGGCTTCCTGGAACAGGTCCTGAGCATCCTTTGCCGATCCATTATTGGAGGTCACAAAGCTGCGGATCCTTCCTGCAAACTTTTCATAGATCTCCTCAATGGCCTTCCGGTCATTAGCAAGCAGCGCTTGAATGTACTTCTGGTCAGCATGTGGGACAGATTTGGATGACATGGCAGCAGGCTTGAATTCTTCAGTAAAATAATAATAAAAAATCTTTCCTGGGGGGGGTAACAAAAATCAGAAGCTATTGATGTAAGAGTGAAAATGGGCGCAGGACAAGGAAAGTAAATCCACCTATAAGGTCCCATTCATCAGAACATATTTTTAAAATTTAAAAAAAATGAAAATGAAAAAATTAGCATTCCTAAGCTTTTTGGCAGCGATCAGCTTGAGCTTTTTAATCAGTAGCTGCGAAAAGGATGAAAGAGAAACGATCCAACGGGCCCGGCCGGTTTACACAGAATGGAAAGACGTAGACAATGACGGACAACTGGACCTGGTCATTGGATTTGAAAAAATGGACCTGGACCGCCTTGAGCAGCAAAACGTAGTCCTGCAAGGATATTTTCCTTCAACCGACACGAGGTTTGAAACCGACCCCTTCTTCGTGGGTAGATAATTGGGTAGTTGTATTTTTTGACCTCTATGCCAAATTGAACGAAGGAATTTTTTTACTAAAAAAAAAAGAACCATGAAAACTAATAATCAAAGTCTAAGAATAAAAAAAATGATTGCCATTCCTCTATTATTGATCCTTTCCGTGGTGGCTTGTGATTTTAAATCGCAGGTCGAAGCCCAGATCAAAGGAGATGGAGGTTCCGGTGTTTTGAAAGTTGAAGTAGTCGCCGGTGCAGAATTTAAAACCAAAGGGGTTGTCACAGAACGCACTTGTGAGGAGGTGGGTTACGGCAATGAAATCCGTGTAGCCTCTTGTGATGTTCTGGCGAATGTAACCAGAAGGGTCAAGAATTCCAATGGTGATTTTGAGGAAGAAATTCGTCAGGAAACACACACCTTGGAATACAAGGTCGCTTGCATCCCTGGCACAGAATATGAAATTGATTGCAGCGATCCGGTAATTTTGCAAATTCCGAAGGATTGGACGATCACCAGGGCCACCTTTACCAGTGATGCCTTAAGCGGTCAGCTCAATGTGGAGGAATTTACCCCTTTTGCCGACTTTTATCAAACGCCTTATGTAGCGGAGCCCGGTTACAAATTGATTGTTCTGGGTTTCCCGTACGGAACTCCGGAAGCGCTGTATGATATAGAGCTGGAATGGCATTACGATCAATTAGGCACAAAGACGATTAAAGCGGTATATGCTGCAGCGGTTCATTATGTGGATCCGCTGAATGGAGAAGTTCATATGTACTTTCCGCCGGCTGCACCGGCCGAGTATGACTTTTCCAAAATTCAAAATCCTTTTTATATGGCGGAGATCACAGCAGCTCATGTAAGAGCCCGGCAGCTTTCAACTGTGGAAAAGCAGAGCTTTAATCTGCCGGAAGCAGATCAACGGGAATATATGGTCTTCACATTAGACGGAGCCGATCCCAAAGAGGTTGACCTCCAATCATTGCAGTTGGCTGTTGAATAATTGAATTCATGGACAAATTCCCGTAAATTATTTTTAAACACCTTATGAAAGCCAAGATCGTACTGAATTTATGTTGGTTGCTTTTGATAAACGGTAACCTCTGGGCACAAGGATCCTCCCTGTCGGACCGACAGGGAGAGATCCTTTTTGAAATGACTCCTCGGGGAGTACAGTTTTCGGCGGTCACTCCTCCGCTGGGGCAAATTGCCGGGGCCCCGCCGGCTTTTTATTCCTACTTCTGGGAATTCGGTGATGGACAATTCAGTTTTAAGGAGCGGCCGTTACACATCTATCCTCATGCGGGCGAATTTGAGACCCGCCTTTATTTGACCAATAATTATGACGACGGTAAACCACCGCCTACCCGGCCGAAAAAGCTTTATGTAAAGAATAACGCCCTGGCTTCTATTAACAGCCCCCTTAATCACACTCCTGTTATTTCAGGGGGCCGCTCTTTAAAGCTTCAAACAAATCAGGACCCCCGGCCGGATGAAGCCTTAGTTTGTATTTTTAGCTATAAAAACCAGCAATCCGTTAAGCGGGAAGGACGCTTATACCTGTTTTTTAATGAGCGGAAATTTAAACGGACCCACTTCGAATTTGGAGGTGCCAGAACCTACCATGGAGAGACCGTCCTTGCGGAAGATTTATTCAGCTTCACAGAAAAAAGCTTGGCGCCCAGCCCAGAATTATGGGCTTCCGTTGAATCCGGTTTTGGAAAAAAGGGAGGGGCCGGTCCCTTTTGGGTAGAGACTTTTGAACAGACGGTACTGGAAAACACACTGGATGAAGCCAGGTCGCGGTATCGTGATCAAAAAGCCTGGCAGTTCACTGATCTGAAGCCCGGAGAAGAGAGAAATCTTTTTATCGACCTGGGCACTACAGAGGAAATGCTGGTGGATACCAATGCCATCATCAGTATACAAGGTGTTTTTGTTCCGGAAGGAAATTCAGCCATAGAAGTGTTCACCTTAGAACTGCCGATAGTGGCTTCCCATGATCCCAATCATATTGCCGTGTCCGATACAAGAGTTAATTTCCGCCGGGCGAAACGAAATGAACTGACCTATAAAGTCCGTTTCCAGAACACCGGGGAAGGCCCGGCTAGTGAGATCCGGATCAAAACCAGTATACCTCCCGGCCTTGAGGCCGCCGGCTTGGAGTTGCTTGATTATTACCCGCTTTGCCCTATTTGTCCGGAAGAGCCAGTGACCTATAGCTGCCTTGATACGCTGATTGAAGAGAACCAGGTCACTTTTTCCTTTCACAACATTTACCTGCCGGGGATCAAACAAGCAGGCGTTTTTTCAAGGGATTCAACAAAGGGCTTCGTGAAGTTTAAGCTGGTGCCCGAGAAAAATATTAAGCGGATCGCCCTGAATAGCCGGGCCGAGATTTATTTTGATAAAAATCCGTCTATTCGGACCAATTCGGCGGTCACTCAATTCACAGGATATGCACTGGGTTTTAAAGCCGGAGTAGATGTCCGCACTGACAATGGAGAGGTAAGTAGTTATTTTATTGGTGCGACCATTTCTCCCGTAAAAGCCTCCAAATGGTATTATCAGGGAGAGATCATGCTGGGGTATGGTACTCGTTCGGAACGGAGCAGCCTGTGTTTTGAAGAAGTAATCAGTTCGGATGACTTTCCCCTTTTTCTTTTTGGGCTTCAGGAAACCGAGTCACAAGTGAAAACCATTATGCTGGAAGTGGTACCGCTACAATTTCGAAAAAACCTACTTGATTTGTTAAGCGTAGGTCTAGGTACTCAGCTTAGCCTGGTTCTTGATCGGCAAGAGGAATCGGAAACGCTCATTCGGCCCGAACTTTTTGAAGATGAGCAATGCCAGTTTGTCGCTCTTGTGCGAAATCCTCCTCCAGTTCCAATTATTTCAACTACCAAATTGCCTGTGGAAGGCGCGTTTCATTTTTTTGCGGATATTAATGCTGGTATGGTGAAAAACGGACCGATGGGAGGACTCCGGTATTTACACAGTCTCAATCCAAATTTTAGCCATCGGCTTCAACTTTATTTAAATTGGAAATTCTGATACCTGTTGAGCCATCCTGGGAGCCCTTTTTATGGAAAAAAAGCTTAAAAACCCGTATCATGTAGGAATTGCGATCAAATATGGATATTAGAAACGGTCTGATCTGGTTAATGTTGATTCCCTGTTCACACTTTGCCCAATCCGGTCTGGATACAACAGTACTGAAACAACTGGATGCAGGCATTGAGCGGTTTGAGCAAACGGGGCCTCTCGACAGTCTGGTGCTTTTTTATCGGCAGAAGACGCAAATTCTGAAAGAGGCGGATGAATTAGCGGCCTGGGTCAGTACCTATCTCGATCTTGGCCTCACCGATCCGGATCATACACTTTCTTACCTAGATAGTATGCAGCAGCAGATGTGGCGCCTTCCCCGCGATTCGACCGAAAAAGAAGCCTTGGTGTGGTGTTACATGTATCAAGGTTATTATTTGAAGGAGGGGAATGACATTTTAGGTTCAGCCCGGGCCTATGAGAAAGCCCTTAAATGGTACGCTGATTGTTCTCCGGAAGATTTTGATATCCTGGAGTGGGTCATCAAACCTCTTGGCAACCATTACACGCGCTTGGGAGATAATGAAAAAGCCATTAATCTTTTTGTAGAAGCTATTGAATTTGCAAGTGGGCGCTATTCTGCCGGATCCCTGGCCGGGCTATACAATAATTTAGGACTGGCATATTGGAACCAGGCCAAATACCAATTCGCTATTGAGGAATACCAAAAAGGGCTGGCCTTACCGGAGCTTCCTGCCTCCAGCCGTGCTTTGCTGTTGTCCAACCTGGCCGGTAGTTATTTCGATAAGGGCGATCTGGCCCAGGCTGTTGAAGCGGCCCAACAGGCCGACCAGCTTTTTGGCTCTATGGGGCCGACGACATTGGCCGACCGTCAGGTGCTTGCCTGGATCTGCGGAAACAAAAAAATACTGGGACAAATCTACCTGGAAGAAAAAAAATATGAAACTGCCGGTCGTTTTTTCGAAGAAGCAATGGCGACCGGCCTCAGGGCTTTTTGGGGTTCCCGAAATCGGCAGCTTGGGAAAATATATATAGCCAAAGGTCAACTTGAGCAGCTCGAAGGCAAACTGAATGACGCGCTCCGTAGCTTTAACCTTGCCCTGCAGGCAGTTATCCCTTCTTTTCAGTCGGAAGTACCCCTTGAAAACCCAGATAGGGCGGCGCTCTATGAAGAAAACACGATCTTCGAAGCGCTGGAGGCCAAGGCAGATGTTTTATTGAAAAAATTTGATGCCGAAGACAAAACGGAATACCTCCAGGCTAGTCTGGAATGCCACCAGTTAGCTTCACAAGTGGAGGGGCTGCTCCGGCAAACCTATCAATATCAATCCTCTAAACTGGATTTGCAACAGCAAAGTCGCCAAAGAAGCGAGCAAGCCATAGAGGTGGCTTATTTGCTGTATTCCAAAACCGGGGACCCGGCCTACATCATCAGCGCCTTTAATTTTGCTCAGCAAAACAAGGCTACTATTCTGTTGGAAGCCGTCAAAAAGAACCTGGCCTTAAAAAGGACTAACTTAAGAGATAGCCTCTTTGCAGTGGAACAACAACTGAAAAACCTGAATGCCGATTATTCACGTCGGATATTGGAAGCTCGCCAGACTGGAAACTCGAAAGCTATTGTCGAACAGCTTGAGACCCGTAAACGGAAAACCTATTCCCAGCTTCAGGAAGTGACCCTTTTAATAGAAAAAAGATACCCTTCCCTGAAGCAAATGAAAGAACAATTGGAACCTGTCGCTTTTGGCGATTTGCAAATAGCACTATCCGACCGTTCCTGTGAATTGCTGGAGTTCTTTGAAGGCAGAAATGACATTTATCTATTTTACATTTCAGAGCAGGAGCTTCCTCAACTAAAAAAGATTTCTTTGGCGGATAGTGTCCAGGCTGTATTGCAATCTTTTAGAAACTATTTTGTTTCTTCAAAAGTTATTGCCAATGACCCGGAAGGTTTTCTATCAAGGGCATTCGAGGTGTATCAATTATTAGGTTTGTCTTTTGCTGGAAATGAAAATTCGGGGCAGTCAGCAAAATTATTAATAAGTCCGGATGGACAGCTAAACTTAATTCCTTTTGAGGCCTTATTGACGGGAGCGCCAAAAGGGCCGAATCTAGCCGATGCCCCCTACTTAATAAAGTCGCGGTCTATTTATTATGCTTACTCGGTTACTTTATGGCATACTCAGCTGGATAGGATGATCTCTCCTGCCGCACGATCTATGCTGGCCGTGGCACCGGTTTTTTCTGGAGGTGAATCCTCTCTGCCTCCCCTTGAGCACAGCTATCGCAGCAGCAAAAAATTAGCCTCTACTATCCGGAACAGTCAAATACTTGCCAGAGAAGAAGCCAGTCTTGGTAATTTTAAAAGGCTTGGATCGACATTCTCCATTCTGCATTTGGCCACCCATGCCTCTTCCAATGAGCAGGAAACACCGCCACGTATTGCCTTCATTGATAGTACCCTTTATCTGCCTGAGATACACGCCCTGAGTATTCCGGCCGAGCTGGTAGTGCTGAGTGCCTGTGAAACCGGATTAGGTAAGCTTCAACCAGGAGAGGGCGTCATGAGTCTTGCCCGCAGTTTTTTTTATGCAGGTGCCGGAGGGCTGATCTCTAGTTTGTGGACCGTCAATGATCATACGACTTCAGAACTTTTTTTAAGCTTTTATGACAAGCTTTTAAAAAAGCAACCTCTATCACTGGCATTACAAGAGGCAAAGCTGGAATATTTAGAAGATCCGAATATCAGCGATGCCCAGAAATCTCCCTATTACTGGGCAGGCTTTGTTTTTGTTGGGCATGACAAAGCCCTGGACTTAAAACCCAGCAACCAACTTCCAGCTTGGAGTCTGGTGTTTTTGGGCTTATTTATTCTTGCAGCTCTATGGCAGGGCTTAAGATGGAGGGCGGCTGTTGGCCGCAACCCATCTTAAGTCCTATTTCTCATTTCATCTCTTTCCACAAATAATGAACCGTTCCTACTCCGTCATTGGCCATTTTCTCCACTCCGTCTAAAAGCTGATCCAGTTTTTCCCTGCTGTATACCTGTCCGTCAAAGATCAGGGTTTGGATGGATCGGGTATGTTCTATGTTTTCTAATGGGTTGTTCTTTAAAATCAGCAGATCGGCTACTTGGCCGTTCGCTATGCTGCCGTGTGTAGCTTGTAATTTAAAGTACTCCGCCGGGTAAATGGTGGCAGCTCTGAGTGCTTCGGCCGGGGAGAGGCCCGCCTTCACCAGTTCTGCAAGTTCATCGTGCAGGCTGAGCCCCGGGAAGCAATAGGTGTCGTTGGCGTCGGTGCCGGCTAGTACTTTGAGTCCGGCCCGGCTGGCCTTGCCAGTCAGTTCCAGGCCTTTTTTGTAGAAGTCCATCACCGTTTTTTGGCCTTCGGGGCCAGGGTAACGATCAATCATGCCGTCGGCATCGCCTTTCCAGCCCATTCTTTGGAGGCGGTGGATATATTTTAATCGTGGATCCTTGCGAAAGGATTCATTGGAAGCAAAGGCATCCATCTTTCGTGTAATGTGGGTTGGACAAAACCAGGTTCCATTTTCTTTCATGACCTCGACTAATTCCAAGAACATCTCATCATCGTGGGTGTCGATCATTTCGCGAAGTCCCCGGGTATCATCTAAGCGGCCGTCGCCTTCGGAGAGGCCGGTGTACCGATCGTGATAGGATTGGCGAAGTTTTTCAGCTCCCGGATAGCACTCGAAGAGGAACAGCCGGGCGTGCTCGAAGCTTTTATGCCCTGCTTTGGCCGCTTCAATGGCGCTAACGGCCCGAGGCTTGTGACCCAGGACGGTGACCTTCTTATTTTTGGCGGCTTCAACCAGTGGAAAATAATATTCCGGGAGCACCGCATTATATACTTTTATAAAATCCGGTTTTTCTCCGGGAAACTGATTCACGATTTCACGGGCCTGTTCTTCACTTTGCAAGGAGGCCAGGAAAACAGCTCCAATCCCCTGAATACGCGGTCCAACCATTTCGTGTGCCCGGATCTGCCAGTCCCAGGCTTTCTTTTGTTCGTAAGAACCATAACCGCCCAGGTCACGGATATTGGTGACCCCCGCCGCTGTGAATAAAGGCAAAGTTAGCTGAGGAGCGAATTGCGGACTCAGGTGGGTGTGCATGTCCCAAAGCCCCGGGATGATATATTGGCCAGAGGCATCGAGGATGGTCGCTTGCTCCGGAACAGAGAGGGCGCCGGGAACGGCCATGTTGCTGATCTGCCCATTTTCAATTAAAAGATCTTGCCGGAGCGTAGAATCTCCTCGCAGGTCTACCACATTCGCATTTTTTATAAAAATAGTAGCCGTTTTTTCCGGCACATCGGGAGGAGCTGGTACCGGGATAGACAGGGTAATGGCAATGCCAATGATCAACAGTAAGATAATGGCTGATAATGCAATCAATACTCGAATTAGTATCCGTTTCATAATGAGATTTTAGAGGATTTTTTTCAGGCAATCAAACCCCAATACGAGCTTCCTACAAGCTGGATAGGGCGACATTTTTACGACATTTTAATGCCAAAGGCCCTTAAATTAGGTTTGGAACGCCTGATAGCGCACTTTCATGGTTTTTGTTGATGCCTTGATAAGTCCGGAGATACAGCCCGGCTTCTTCTGCAAGTTTTTCCTGGGAAAACTCTTTTTGTTGTCGGAGGATCTTAACCTTTTCACCAAAAGTCATGTTAACACTGTTTTATTTGACAAATCAATCAAACGTTTTATCCGAGGACTGAAGTTAAGGGAAAAATAATCAACTCCTGCTGTGAACTCATACTTCTTCGAAGTACCTTTGTGCGAAATGATTTCAAAACTCATCACGACCTTCGTCTTTAGCGACATCGAGCACTCCACGCGCTTGGCCCAGCAATTACGGGAAGAATACCCCGATCTGCTGGAACGGCACCGTTCGGTCATAAGGGCTGCTATCAAAAAATACGGAGGAAAAGAGATTGATACGGCCGGTGATGGATTTTTTATGACCTTTGAAAAACCACAACAGGCAATCCTGGCAGCTTCAGAGGCCCAGCAAGCTTTTTATAAAGAAAAGTGGGCCAAAAATATTAAGCTGAAAGTTCGTATGGGCATTCATACCGGTATGGCCTTGCCGACAGCGGGCGGATTTACCGGAGTGGAAGTGCATCTGGCTTCCCGTATATGTAATGCAGCTTATGGAGGACAAGTTTTAGTGTCGAAAGCTACTCAGAAATATTTACCGGCTGAATTTTCGAAAGATATCAACTTAAGTAGCTTGGGGGCCTTTAACCTGAAAGATTTTCCAAGCCCGGTGGAATTATTTCAACTCAATATTCCAGGTGTTGAGGTGGACTTTAAAGGGCCCAGAATTATTCCTGACGAGAAGCGAATTGCTGTTTTGCCTTTTACGCCTCAAAGTAAGCAGGGAGAGTTAGAATATATTGGAGAGGGAATGGCAGAAGAGATCATCATCACCTTAGGTAAAATTGCGGGCTTGAGGGTGGTGTCCCGCTCTGCCTCCTTTGCTTTGAAGGATAAAGGGCTGGAAGTGACCCAAATAGGAAAGAAACTAAACGTTAGTTCTGTACTGGAAGGTCGGGTCAGGATGATTGGCAACCAATTGATCATTCGCGTTGAATTGATCGATGCGGAGACCGGTCTCAATATTTGGTCAGGCAAGTATAACAGTGGCGGACAGGACCTCCTGCAAATCATCGAAGAAATTAGCCAGGAAGTAGGCGAGGCATTGAACTATGAATTGGATGAGCAGCAGCTAGAGGCTACTCAGCAGAGGCAGACGCATAATGCTGAAGCTTACGACTATTATTTAAGAGGGCGAAGGTTTTATTTACAATTTAGCAACCGGGGTATGGACCTGGCCCTGATCATGTTTCAAAAAGCAATCGAGGCGGATGAGCATTATGCACTGGCCTTTGCCGGTATGGCCGATTGTTATTCTTATCAGTTTCAGCACAAAGCTGATTCGCAAGGGATCATTCAGCAAGCGGAAGAGGCAAGTAAAAGAGGCATCGAACTATCACCTACTTTGCCGGAAGCGCATGTCTCCAGAGGTATTGTTCTTTCTTTGCAAGGCAAATTTAAAGAGGCGGAAGAGTCCTTTCGTTATGCGATAGAGCGGGATCCTACTTTATTCCTGGGGTGGTATCATTACGGGCGGACCTGCTTTGCTGCCGGTAAGATTGATAAAGCGGCCCGTTTGTTTGAGCAAGCTAATCGGGTAGAGCCCGAAGATTACCAGTCTATTCTTCTGGCCGCTCAGTCATACGATGATATTGGAAGCAAAGAATTGGCCCGGAGGCTTCGCCGTCGTGGAGTGGAAATAGCCGAAAAGCGATTGGAGTTGAACCCGGGGGATACGCGGGCGCTGTACATGGCTGCCAATACGCTGGCATTTCTCGATCAACCGGAGAAAAGTTTCGCCTTGATCCAGCGGGCTCTGGCTCTCGAGCCGGATGATTCTATGCTTTTGTATAATGCGGCTTGTGTGTATGCTTTATTAGGAATGACGGCCGAAGCACTTAATTGTGCAGAAAGAGCTTATGAAGTTGGTCTGACCTGGTTAGGGTGGTATGAAAACGACAGCAATTTGGATAGTATCCGCGAGGAACCCCGTTTTAAAGCTTTGATTGAGAAAATGAGGAAAGAAAAGGGCTGAAAAATAATAAGTCTAAGTTTGATCAGAACTTAGACTTACTAGCAAATTTAAGATTATGAGTCGTCTTATCAATATACGCCTCATGAATCCCATGAACACTATTATGACGGGAAAAAACCGGTAAGTCACATTTTTTTCAAAAAAAAGTTTTTTATTCGGTCGGAGCAGGCGTGTTCCATATATCTACAACTACTTTCCAGTCTCCATCTTCTTTTTTCCAAATGTGTAAATCTCGGTTAGTGCCTCCAAAATCATTGCCCAGGCTATCCTGGAAAGTGGTGGTAAGGGGGGCTATGGAGTAGCCCATATCGCCCATTGTCAAACTTCAAAGCTTTCCCAGTCTCTCCTAGTCTTCTCCATCAGTTTTTTAAACCGGGCTTCCACTCTTATATTTTCTAAAAAAGGATCGTGAATAGAGAAAAACGGGTAGTTGCGATAACCGAGACGAATAGCGTTTTCCAGCCAATCAAGGGCTAATTCTTTTTTATTGATCAAAGCATAGGCGGAGGCCATCCACCAGGAAGCATGCTCATCCCAGCGAGCTTCTTTTTGCAATTGCTCATTGGCACTTGCCTCAAAGGCCAGTTCGTGTTGACCTTCGAGTGCCAGGCGAAGGAATCGACCATGCCGACCAAAAGTGAGCATATTTTCATAGGGTTCCAATTTGGCCAGAACAGGAATGATCTCTTTTCGGGCTAAAAATCTAGCTGCCATTAGGGCATAGGTCCATATCACAAAAGGATTATCAGGGTCCATATCGTACATCTTCCTATAATGAGGAATAGCCTCTTCAAACATACCCTGGCTGGCCTTTACATAACCAGGTATACAATAGTTGAGGGGCGTTAAGGGATCGATGGTGATGAGTTGTTGGGCCCAATGTGTTGCCTCTTTTCCATGCCCGGCTAAAATATACATCAAGCTTAGGTAGAGCAAAGCATCCCTGTTGTTAGAGTCAAAAAGTAATATTTTTTTGAAATCATTAGTAGCTCCTTGGATATCAGCCTGTCTGTAACGGATCATCCCCCTAAGCAAATGTTGATCAAGAGAGTCAGGGGTAAGAATAGTCAATTGATGAAGGCATTTTTCGGCCTCTTCCAGGTGGGAACGGTCAGGTTTGATTCCCAGCATGATATATCTTAAATGGATATGCCCTTTGGTGGCCAGTAAGAGTGAGTTTGGTCCAATCATTTCAAGAGCATTGTCAATCAACTGGCCGGCTCTGCTCAAAGAGGTATCGTTGAGCTTCATAATCTCACGGTGTGCATGCAAATAGGCATCATAAGCCTGGAGGTTATCAAAAGGCCTTTCTATGAGTTGGTTTTCTTCTTTTTTACTCAGTTTTAGATCGAGTGCCTGTACAATCTGCCTGGAAATTTTCTCCTGAAGATCAAAAACGTCCTCAAGGGTACCGTCAAACTTTTTGGCCCAAAGCTGTTGATCTATTGAAGCATCTATTAATTGGGCCGTGATCCTTAGCCGTTGCCCTGCTCTGCGCACACCGCCCGTTAGTAGGTATCTTACTCCTAATTTCCGGCCGATCTCTAACCCACTTAAAGAGGTGCCTTTCAGTTGGGCAGAAGAATTGCGAGATATAACTGTCACGCCATTTAAGCCTGTAAGATCGGTAATGATCTCATCTGCTATTCCTTCACAAAAATATTCCTGCTCTGGATTAGAGCTCATGTTGGCAAATGGAAGAACGGCAATGCTTTTTGAAAAGGAACTTAGTGTTTTTGTTTGTGCAGATGGGGGTATAGATGCCTCTGAAAATTTCTTTCCTTTACCCTTTAGTTCTTTTTCTATTGGAACCACAATACCATCATTGGCTACGGCAAACACTTCCCTGGGTTGAGGAACGTTTTTTAACTCAAAGAGTCCTAAGGACTGGAATGTAAAGTTTGAATGATTACTCAATTCTTCCCGTATTTTCCTTGAAACCAGGATTGATCCTATTTCGGCAAAAGACTCCAGCCGGGAAGCAATGTTCACGGCGCTGCCATAGATTCCTTCTTTGTCCCAGACGGCTTCACCGGAGTGGATCCCAATCCGAAGCGGCACTATTGGTTCTTTCTTAAAAGCGAGTTGCATATCGATGGCGCACTGTACTGCCTGGACGGCTGATTGGAAGAGACTCAGCGTGCCGTCGCCAAAATATTGCAGTATTTGGCCTTGGTGATCCTCATGGCAAGAGCGAAGTACTTCTCTATGCCGACTGCGCAGGCGGGCTGCCAGCGTTTCGTCCTTGGCCATCAGGGCTGTGTAGCCTGCCATGTCGGTGAAGAGGATGGCAGCGAGCTGACGGTGAGCAGGTAGCGGCATGAGTAATGTTTAATTGAATTGATTGGTAATTTTAGGCATTTACCTGCTTGAATTTACAAAATATCTAAGGAAGATTCAGACATGACATGTCTAGACATGTCATGTACTGCACACGTATTTGCAAATAATTGATTAAGAGTTAATTACGGGGTGTGGCTACAATAGATATCTCTCCGCTATCCAGACATGTCATGTCTAAACATGACATGTCTGATTATTCCCACGAAAATTTTTTCGATATTAGACCTGGCATTTCCCGTTAACCTAATCAGAAAAAATACCACAATGCGCAAACTACCCATAACCGCTATTTGCCTGGTTTTTATTTGTACGCTAGGCTATTGTCCGCTTATTGCCCAACACGACCATGGAGCCCCTGAGGTCAGAACTGACACCATCGCTCTTTTTCCGGAAGCATTAGGTCCCTTCACCTGGCCTATTACCACCCAGCATGAAGAGGCACAGGCTTATTTTGACCAGGGCGTTCAGCTCAAGTATGCTTTTGGAGTGCGGGAAGCGGCCCGCTCTTTTCGTGAAGCCATAAAGCGCGACGAAAACTGTGCCATCTGCTATTGGGGAGAGGCCTGGGCGATGGGCTCTTATTTGAATGGAAAATTGAGTAAAGACAATGCTCCTAAGGCTTACGAAGCCATGCAAAAGGCATCGAAATTAGCTAAAAAACATGCCACTCCCCTGGAAAAAGCCTTGATCAAAGCTGCCAAAGTGCGCTTTGTAGAAGATTATGATCGAGATAATCACGGGGCGCAGGATACCGCTTATGCGGAGGCCATGGCAGAGGTGTACGCCCAGTTTCCGGATAATCACGATGTAGCGACCATCTATGCAGAGGCCTTGTTTGTCATGGAACCTAGGCGAGGGACCCGCGATATTAATAAGCCGGAGGTGCAATTGATCCATAAAATTTTGGAAAAAGTATTGGAGGAGGATATCTCACATCCGGGAGCTTGCCACCATTATATCCATGCTACAGAATCAACTGAAAAGCCCGAGTTGGGGGCTTCCTGTGCCGATTATTTGGGCAGCGCCATCCCTGGAGCGAGCCACATCAATCATATGCCATCGCACACCTGGAATGAGATCGGCGAGTGGGGCAAATCGGTTAGAGCCAATTTGCAGGCCTGGCATTCTGACCAGAAGTCGGAAATAGGAGAAGGCGTAGCGATCTACCCATCACATAACCTGCATATGCTCTTGTATGCAGCTAGTTTTGACGGACAGGGAGCGATTGCGATTCAGGCTGCCAGGGATTATGCCCGCAGCACCGGCAATAACATGTTTGAAATACTGACCTTAATTCGTTTCGGTCGTTTTGAAGAAATAATGGAAGTAGGAGATCGGCCGGAGGGAGCCATTGCCGGAGCTATTTGGGACTTTGGACAAGGCTATGCCCGCTTGCGGGCGGGCGAATCAGATTTTGCCAAGGTGTATTTAAACAGGGTCAAGATAACTGCCGATACTTCTTCTGCCAAGTATCGTGGCCATGCCGCAGAACATTTGATAGGTACCCTGGCCAGTATTTTGGAGGGCGAGATTTACTGGAATGTAGGGGAGCTGGAAACGGCTATTCAGGCCTTCGAAAAAGCAGTCCTCTTTGAAGATGCCATGGAATATGACGAGCCTGAACCACTTCCTTTTTCTGCCCGGCATTGGCTGGGAGCCGCTTTGCTGGAGGCTGAGCAATATTCGGAGGCGGAAGAAGTATATCGGGAAGCGCTGGCAGACCACCCTAATAACGGATGGTGTTTGTTCGGAATATGGAAAGCCCAGGAAGGGCAAGGGAAGGATAGTCAGAAAATTAAGAAAGAATTTGAAGAGCGCTGGGCCAGAGCTGACCACTGGATCCGGACATCCAGATTTTGATAGAAAATGGCAGGTTTTTCCATTGATATTGTGAAGGGGGTTTTGTATATTTGTAAACATTTTGTTTTAAAACGAGGAAGATGAAGTTGAAAGATCTGGATTTGAACAAGACCTACACCTATGCCGATTATTTGGGCTGGTTCTTTGAAGAAAGGATCGAGCTGATTAAAGGGAAGATATTTAAAATGTCTCCCGCCCCTAATGCATATCATCAGGAAATATCTACAAGTCTCATTCTTAGGATAGGGTATTTTCTTAAAAACAAAGGATGTAAAGTATATCATGCTCCATTTGATGTTAGGTTGCCTAAGCCGGGAGGGAAAAGTAGGGATGAAAATATTTCTACAGTTGTACAGCCTGATATCTCCGTAATATGTGATAAAAACAAGATCGATCAAAAAGGCTGTCTGGGCCCGCCCGACTGGATCATTGAAATCCTATCCCCTAGTACTTCTAAAAAAGATCGCACTGACAAGTTCGAACTATATCAATCCTCAGGTGTAAAAGAATATTGGATCGTTTTTCCAAAAAAGCAGCAGATAAAAGCCTATTCATTAAACGAAAAAGGGAAATACGAGGAGTTTGGATCTTTTCAAAAGGAAGAGGCGATTTATTCGGCTCTTTTTCCCGAATTGAGAATAGATTTACAACCTATTTTCCCTGAATTAGATCTCTCCGAAGAGCCCTGGGAGGAGAATTACGTACGACTATGACCTTTAGATCTCTCAATTCCAGCGATGAGAATCGCTTGTTTGATTACTTTCATCATTTATCACCCTTAACCAAAAGCCGATTTGGTCCTCACCCATTCGATTGGGAAACCATTCAGGCTTTGTGCAAAGGGGAGTATAAGGATTATAAATGCCTTGTGGGAGTGTCTCCGAAGGGGTGTATCGTTGCCTATACGGTCATCAAAAAGGGGTATCTTGAACACGAGATGCCTCGCCTATCAAAATATTCCATTACCCTCGATGCGGAGTACGATTATACCCTCGCCCCCTCTGTGGCAGATGACTTTCAATCAAAGGGGATCGGTACACTTATGCTGGATTCTTTGTTTAAAGAATTAGCTCGGCAAAAGGCCCGTAAAGTAGTGCTGTGGGGAGGCGTTCAGGAATCTAATGAAGTGGCCGTTCGATTTTACAAAAAGCATGGATTTGTAACTTTAGGCTCCTTTCTGAATCACGGAAGGAATCTGGATATGATGAAAGAGTTGTAAAACGATATAAATGCGTGCGGCTCGTCGAGCCGCACGCATTTATATCGTTTTAGTCATTATTTTTTCATAAAAAGAACTCAAGGCTTTTTGCAGATTTATCTGAGCCCGCTCGGACAAACCTTCCCCCAAACCCCATTCCTGACCTTGTATCATTAAAATATTGGCTGGTGGCAACTTCTGGTACAATTCCTGGCATAGGTATAAAATGCTGGTCGGTGTAAAGGCATGAGTGGTAAAAGTGAAGTTTCCCGAGGGCTTGCAGGATACCCATTCGCAACCTTCCTTTAAATGCCCCTGGTAGGCATCCACAAAAACGATGTGCTCTGCCCGGCTGATTCGCTCTGCATCCTCAATTTGTAATTGATAGCAATAATAGACTTCGCCTTCAAAAAGCCCCGATTTTTCAATAGCTTCCAGGAATGCCCAGCCAAGAGCGTCGTCCCGGCGGCCATTATTGCCAATTCCAATGAGTAGGGTGTCTTTGGAGTTCATATTTAGGAGTTAATAGTTTTGGGTTCTGGGTTTTGAGTTATAGAATCACTATGAACTATGAACCCAAAAACCATTTAGAAATTATTCCGCTGACTTTATTTTTTCGGCTACCAAGTTGTTTTCGCTGTCAAAAACTTCGAGTTTCAAAGGCATCTTGCCGAGTGCATGGGTGGCACAGCTTAGGCAGGGGTCAAAAGCCCGGATGGCTATTTCTACCCTGTTCAGCATGCCGTCCGTGATCTCTTTCTGCTCGCTTAAATGCTTATTGGCCACCCAGCGTACAGCCCGATTCATAGCTTCGTTATTGTGGGTAGTAGATACGATCAGATTGCATTTGGTGATCATGCCTTTTTCATCGACTTGATAATGGTGAATAAGTGTGCCCCTCGGCGCTTCGATGATGCCAATGCCTTCAGGTCTGCGATTGCCCTCCCTAAGTAGATCCGTTCCCAGGATGGATTCGTCGGTCAACAAAGCCTTCATTTCTTCAGCACAGTACAACATTTCGATCAGGCGAGCCCAATGGGAGTGCATAGTACTGTTGTTGGGCCGGCCGGCATAATAGGACTTGAATTCTTTTAATTCCTTATCAGCCAAAGGGGTACTCAGGTAATCACACACATTAAGCCTGGCGAGGGGGCCGACTCGATTCCATCCGTCCTTTCTACCGAGGTTTTTCAAATAAGGGAACTTCATGTATGACCATTTTTCCACACCCTCCGTAAAGTATTTCAAATAATCGTCACATGGGACGTCATGGAGCGTTACTTTGCCTTGACTATCTATGGCCCTGAGCCGGCCATCGTATAATTCTAAAGCGCCATCATCTCTTACCAGTCCCAGGTGACCGGAGGGGAAATCGGCAAAGCCATCCAGCCATTGAAAGTTTTTATGGTGGTAGGCTTTTATAAAATCCACGATTTCCTTCGACCACTCGATCATGGTGTCAATAGAAGGGGTATCGTTTTCTTGTAGAAAATAGGCTCTTTCGTCTGGGAACAAGGTCTTATGTACTCCTCCCGGAATCGCTGCAATACCATGGATTTTTTTACCGGCAATGGCTTTGATGATTTCCTGTCCGAACTTGCGCATAAGGATCCCTTTGCGAGCCAGTTCTTTATTTTCAATGGCTACGTTGACAACATTTCGTTTTTCCTTAGGGGCGTCAGCTCCAAATAGCAAGTCAGGCGAGGCCAGGTAAAAGAAATGTAAGGCATGCGACTGGAATACTTGCCCGTAATGCAGCAGCCGGCGTAGCTTGGTGGCTGTGGGAGACAGATCCTTTGGGTCTAAACCAACAATCTGGTCAATGGCTTTGGCGGCTGCCAGATGGTGACTGACAGGGCATATGCCGCACAGCCTTTGTACCAATAAAGGAGCTTCCCAATACGGGTGTCCTTGAATGAACCGCTCGAAACCGCGAAATTCAACTATGTGGAAATAGGCATTTTCAACTTTACCATTATCATCTAAGTGTACACTTACTCTGCCGTGTCCTTCTACTCTTGTGACGGGGTCAATGGTTATTTTTTTCATAATAAAAGTTTTTAGGAGCTGACGGCCGCCGGCCGTCAGCTCCTATTTTTACTTTAATCATATTTAAACTCAGAATACAAGATCGAAAACTGCTCACCCCACAATAAATTTTTAACGGCTTTCCATATGTGATTGGCTGTAGGAGGGCAGCCAGGGATGTGGTAGTCGATCTCTACAATTTCGTTACAGGCATATACCTTATCCAGGATCTTCGGCAACTCTTCGCCATGCGGTATAATATACTCCCCTGTTTCGCAGGTCAAGCAGTTCAGATAAGCTTCTTCCAGGCATTCTCCAAGAGGAATGGTGTTTCGCATGGCAGGTAGCCCACCCCAAATGGCGCATTCTCCAACAGTCACCAGTAGGTCACATTTTTTTCTAAACTCCCGGAGTACTTCAATATTTTCCGAGTTACAACAGCCTCCCTCAATCAATCCAATGTCACAGTTTTTGGAAAACTCTTTAATGTCATTAAGAGGCGATTTGTCAAAATCCACCAATTCGATCAAATCCAGCAGGCCCAGATCGATATCCAGCATGGACATATGGCAGCCGAAGCAACCGGCCAATGAGATAGTAGCGATGGTTTTTTTCTCAAAGGAATCATTTCCTTTGGTCATTTGAGCGAATATCTTTGGTTCTTCTTTCCGAACGGAAGTCATGTCGAAGCGTCGATCACCAAAGGGTTTAGCCATGGATTTGCCCCGAACCAGGATGGCTCCTGTTGGGCAAATATTCATAGCTGCAAGGGCCTGTGCTTCGCTTAATTTGGCTTCCTGGACATAGTCGATGCCAACGACTGTTTCATTACCTCTGTTTTGGAAAGAAAAAACCTGTTTTTTGTCATCGGTCAGTACTTCCTCTACACAGCGCCTGCACTTTACACATCGATTGTGCTCGATGACCATTCGCTTGGGATTAAAATCAATGAGGCGATCTTTGAATAGGTGAGGGAAACGAGAGTGGGCTACGCCCATTTCATACCCCATGTGTTGGAGGTCGCAATTGCCGCTTTTTTCACAGGCCGGACAAAAGTGATTGCCCTCGGAGAACATCATTTCGACTATGGCTTTACGAGTATTTTCTAGTTCAGGCTTATAGACCTCAACTTCCATACCTTCGGCCGTTTTAGCCATACAAGCGGGGCCGGGGCGACCATTAATATTGCAAGTACAGACCCTGCAGGTGCCCAATGGTGGGTCAATATGCTCGTAGTAGCAAAGTGATGGAATAAATATGCCTTTTTCCTGGGCTACAGTCACCAGATTGCGGCCTTCTTCCGTTTCAATTTTTTGCCCGTCGATGGTAATGGTGATTTTTTTTGTCATGATGCCATTTTAATTTGTGAACCTTTCATATTCAGCCACTGCTCTGTCCAGATCAAATTCTTTGTTCAGCCCTTCTTTCTGATTATCTACTTTGCTGTTAAAATAGTCGGGGAATTTGTCGAGTGCCATGAGCAGCGACTGGGTAGCTGCTTTGCCCAGGCCACAACGGCTGGTCATTCTCATAATCTTTCCCCATTCCCTTAAGTCATCGAAGTCAGTAGTGTAGGCAAGTCCTTTAGCAATTTTTTCCAACTTGCGCTGGACGATAAAATTACCTGCCCGGCAGGGGGTACAGACACCGCAGGACTCGCTTTTGAAAAATTCCGTAAAATTCATCATAATATCGAGCAGGTCCCTGTGTTTATTGAAGATCATAAAAGATCCACCGCAGGGCAGGTCTCCCTTCATGATCTTCCGGTCGATCTCCTTCATGGATATGCATTCACCCGAAGGGCCGCTCAGTTGGATAAAGTGGGGGTCGTCAGCCTGACAAAGCTCCAGTACTTCTTTGACGCTCGTTCCCCATTCTATTTCGTAAATACCAGGCAGTCGGCAATCGCCAGAAATACTGAGTACTTTGGTACCTGGAAAATCCGGGTGGCCGGTATTCAGGAAGTAATCGGCACCTAACTCAAGGGCCCGGGCGGCCGCACAAAAGGTTTCAACATTATTCACAACGGTGGGGAGCCCGAGGTATCCTTTTTCGGTGGGGAAAAATTGCCGGGTACGGGGCTCTCCGCGTTTTCCTTCCATTGAATTCAGCATGGCCGTTTCCTGTCCACATACATAGGAGCCGGCACCTAACTGGATGTGGATGTCAAAATCAAATCCATTTATTCCAGCCACATTTTTTCCAAGAAGGTTCATTCGATAGAACTGATCGATGGCCATATCCAGTTTGGGTTTGAGCCAGGTATATTCAGCGCGCAGATAGATGATGCCATGGGCGGAGCCTACTGCATATCCCGCGATGATCATACCTTCCAGCATTAATCCTGGTAAGGCATTCATGATAACCCGGTCCTTAAAAGTGCCCGGCTCCCCTTCATCGGCATTGCAGGCAATGTATTTAGGTGAAGCCGGCTGTTGGCGACATAGTTCCCATTTTTTTCCGGTGGGATAAAAAGCGCCGCCCATACCACTGATCTTTGATCGGGTGATTTCTTCGATCAGAGATTCCGGACTGAAATCTTTAAGCTTTTGAAGCGCAGCGCCCGGATGATAGGGCCTGAAGTAAATAGCTTTATCTGCTTGAGGAACATGGCGTAGGTTATCGGGCACTTCATCGCAAATATCCGCAGGATCAGCTCCCTGTTTGAGCTGGGCAATAATGCTTTTGACCTTCAAAGTGTTGAGATTGGTAAAAGGGTAGAAGTTGATCAAACAAGCCGGTTCCTGGTCACTCAGGCCGATACAAGCTGTTTCGAATAGCCCGAACTGCCGACTGGGGTCAAGGCCTCCAAAGGTAGCGCCCGTTTCTTTTTCGAAGGCTTCTTTGACCCTTTCAAAGCCTTTGCATTCGGAGATAATACTGTTGTTGAGGTAGATGGTAAATTGACCGGCCGGCTGACGGTGAAAAAAGTGATAGAAGGAAAGGACACCCTCGATTTCTACTTGTGACATACCTAGGGCCTGGCTGCAGGCGGCTACATCTTCATCCCGGATATAGCCATGTTGGTTTTGAAATGCCCATAGGCAATTTAATAGTTCGGTTCTTTTTTTCGGTTGGAGGTTGTTTTCTGTACCCATAGCCGCTTTTTTGGTTAGGATTAGATAATACGCCTTCCTCAAAAACGGCTACAGCCATATTTGGGTAAGGGTATTAAAAAATTTAGGGCGTGTTGGGGCAAGTTTTGAAACAAAAACTTATCTCAACCGCCCCCTTTGATTCGCTATAGGAAGTTAGTCTTTACCGGACTATCAAATTAGAGTAAAAGGTAGCTTACAGAAATGAGGAAAGTCATATGATGAGATGATAATTGTGGAGGGGATCAAGACATGACATGTCTAGACATGTCATGTCCTGGCACTGTTTCTATTAAGCTTTGAATATCAGGTATTTGGCTTGGTTTGCTTGGGGGGATGTGTATCCTTAGCTCCGACATGTCATGTCTAAAAATGACATGTTTTTAACAGTACAGGGCTTTAAAGCTTTACGGGAGTCCCTGTTTGGTAGACTTCTTCTGTTACTTCTTTTCCCATGATTACGCCCGCATCCCAGTCCTGGGCAATTTTCCACTGCCCGTCGATTTTTTTGAGTACGCAATGAAAGCGGCCGTAATAGTGGCGGAGCTCCCCTTCTTTGGGTTGCATGGTGACTTTATAATACCCTACCTCATAGGAAAGGTTATCCTTTGTCTGTCTGGATTCCAGGGTAAAGGTAATGGTTCGTTTTTCGCCTCTTTCTTTGACCAGTTTGAAGCTTTCTCTATTGCGGGCTTTGTATTCTTCTCCCACCCAAATCATACGTGGGCCTGATCGGATGACATCCTCTGTATGCAGGGCATTAAAACCTTCCGCATCAAAATTATTATAGGTCTTGGCGAAGGCCTTCCACAATTGCCGGTCAATTTCTTTATGGATATCGGCTACGTCCGCCTGGCTGAAGGAAACAGCCGGGCTGATCAGAACAAGCATAAAAAGTAAAATACGTGGATACTTCATAATAACTGTTTTTTGAGGTAAAAGTAAACTAACTGCTCGTGTTTTGCTTTCAATATTATAATTCTGGAGAACTAAGTACTGACTTACCGCAATTAATTTACCACCTATGATTGACTTCCGGGGCAGTATCATGAGAATAGTGAAAATCACTGATGCAATCAAGTGCCGACATGGTTTGGATTACTAACAAAATTGAGTAATAACTAAAAATGAGCAGTGGGTTTTGTCTTCCAAAAGGAAATTGGGCAGGCTTTTTCCTTCCAAAACCTGCCATTATAGGACAAAAGCGGACAGTGGATTGGTGAATTGGCTAGATTGTGGTAATTTTGATCAGGCTTTTGCAAGTGTGCTAGTGACCTGGTGACTCCAAGTCACCAGGTCACTAGCAAGCCCCCGCCAATGCAAAAAGACGAGAGTAGACTCCAATATTATTACAGCCCTGTTTTTTGCCTCCTATGGCATCGGTCAAGCTCCTAAAGTTTTCGCCAATGAAAACCTTACGGCTGAAGACTTTAAATGAGGCGGGAAGATCTACACCTCATAGGGAAGATCTTATAGTTTTCTAAACTCAGACGGCGTCATGCCCGTATGTTTTTTAAAAACGGTATAAAAAGAGGAAATGGAGTTGAAGCCACAATCATAGGCCAGGCTGGTGATGGTTTTGTGTTGATGATCCGGGTGTTTCAGAAGCCGTTTGATTTCTTCGATACGGAGTTGGTTGATATAATCGGAATAAGACTGCTGATAAGATGAGTTGATCAGTTGCGACAAGTGATTAGGAGAAACATTCAGTTGACCGGCTAGTTTTTGGAGAGTCAGTTGTGGGTCCAGGTAGACTTTTTCTTTCTCGATCAATTCTTCCAGTGCATTTTTTAATGAACTGATTTGCTCTTGCCTCAAACTGGATGTCTGGTATTTTTTATTTAGGGACTTTGCCTGTCTGTTTTCTTTTAAAATGATTGCGCTGATCACATAAACACCCACGGCATAAAGCACGCATCCGCCAATGTAGCCAACATATTTAAATAGAGCTGGTGAATAGACCAGCAGTAAAATCCCAACTATAATGATCAATAATCTGAGCCGGCGAGAGGTGCCGACATCCCCGTTTTTCAGCTGAAGTTTTTTTCGGGCAAAAGCGTGATAGAAGGTATAAAAAGCAAGCAGGTAGTAAACCAATATCGAAATATAGGAAGTCCATAAACCACCATTGACCCAAAAATTCCAGGGAAGAAAAGTACTGGTTGGCAATAACAGGAAATAGGGTAGAAAATGAAGGTAAAAACGCTTGTTGAATTGAAACTGCTTATTTGACTGGGCCAGAAAGTAAAGAAAAAACAGCGGGCCGATGGCAAATTGATGGATCAGCCCGAAGTTGACGGCCGTTCGCCAGAAGGGGATCGGATAATGAATATTCGGATCGATCAGGCTGGTATGCACCACGATGTTCTTGGCCACACGTATGCTGGTAGCAATGAGTAACAAAGCAAAGACTTTGTTGGCAAAGCTCTTTTTAGGCCTCAGCCAGAGCAGCAGGCTAAAAAAAAGTCCATGTGCGGTGCCCAGAATAGCAAAGAGTGTCGGGAGATCGATTTTTAGCATACTATGAAAATAGCAAGAATTTTGCTATTTCAGGATCTAGACGATTGGCGATTCTGTTATCCTTTCTCTTTTTTCCAATTTTCAAAATCTATTCTATTTTCTTCTGTAGTCAGGGGGTATAAACCAATGATCGACCTTCCTTCCTTAATTTTATCAGCTACATAAGCTTCATAGCATTCCATTTTTTTCGCTTCCGTTGCCACTTTGTCGGCTAAGTGTGCCGGAATAACCATCACCCCATCATCGTCACCTACTATGACATCTCCCGGAAAAACAGCGACATCTCCACAACCAATTGGAACATTGATGTCGAGTGCCTGGTGTAAGGTCAGATTGGTCGGTGCCGAAGGAGCATTATGAAAAGAAGGAAAGGGTAATTTTGCAATAAGAGGAGAGTCCCTAAAGCCGCCATCGGTAACCACTCCGGCAGCACCTCGAACCATTAATCGGGTAATTAAGAGAGACCCGGCCGATGCAGCCCTTGCATTTTTCCGGCTATCCATAACCAGTACGGCGCCTTCAGGGCAGGTTTCAATGGCCACTCGCTGAGGGTGCTCGGGATCCTGGAATACGGTAATGGGATTCAAATCTTCCCGGGCAGGGATATATCTTAGTGTGAAAGCTTCCCCGACCATAGTTGGTTTACCCGAAGCCAGGGGACGAACGCCTTGAATAAATTGATTCCTTAGCCCCCATTTAAACAAAATAGTAGCGATGGTAGGGGTACTGGTCTTTTTCAGTTGTTCTTTGCTTGCTTCTAACATATAGGTAGGAGTTAATGTAGAGGAATTAATAATAGAGGCGGCCAGCGGCCGCCTCTATTATTAATTCCTCTAGTTAATGATGATTAAAGGCTTATTTCTACATACTCACCAGGCTTTAGCTCTTTGGTTACTTCATTCTTTGTTCCGTACCGTACACTTAAGGTTGCTTTTTGAGTGCCCAACAGATGGATTCGTACTTTGTTGTCCTTGTTCTTGACGTATAGATCAGTTTCGGAAGATATCTTAATATTCAAATTCTCCGTATTAAGTTCTTGGGTTTGAAAGAAGTAGCCTTCATGTCCATCACTTAGGGCAACAGGAGTCGTCCCTGTAAGTTGCCACTTTTTATCATTCACCTTCCAATCTTCCAATCGGGGGGGCGCTTCTGATTCATCGATTCGGTTATTATAGCCGCGATAGGGGAAAATAGCGGTGATAAATGAAAAATTTTGTTGGTTCAGCTTTGAGGTCACGGTCCAGCCTTTTCCTCTTGCTCCCGAACTGAAGGTACTGTCAATCGGGTTCAGCTGAAGGATGTCCACACCACTGGCATCCGCGAAGGTGGCCCGAATCAGGTCGGGACCGGATTCGTGGGTATAATGCCCCTGCCAGACTTGTTTGTATTCGTGACTTTCCTTCGAATGGAAGTTGTCCTTTACAATCCAGAAATCATCCTTGACGAAGATAACCTGGCGGCTGTAAGTGACTCCTATATTCTCGAATCCGTCGTGGCTTCCTACGAACAAGTCGAAGTCCTTATTACTTTCCCAGGAAATGACTTTCGGGTTAGGCAAGACTTTGAACTTTCCAAAACCACTTCCACCTTTATTGGAGGTCCATTGCTTTCCCTGTAATTCCTCATCAACCAAGGCTACATTTTTTACCATCGAATTTTTGAATAGGTCGAAATCCTCCAAAGAATAGCGAACCTGGTAGTTGGGCAGGATGACCTGGCCGTTGGCTACCGCCTGAATCCCCAGCATATCTCCATGCTGATGATCGGGTTTCTCATCATCCAGGCCGGCGCTGATGATCATTACCTTATCATTTTTATTCCAACCTTCCCGCATGAGGTAATAGTGGGTATTCGGAAAAACCAGCGAGCCGTAGGAGGGTTTCTTACTCTTTATGTTTTTGAGTAATTCCACTTGAGCCTGACTGAGGTACCAGTACATCCGGTCGTCGACCTTATCCGAAGCAAAATATCCGAATTCCGGGTTTTCAAACAAAAGATATCCAAGCGTCATTGCACCCGAAATATCATTTTTTTCGGCCCAGGGAATTTCGGTATCATCCTGTAGCACCGGCGCACTTCTGTCAGGGTAAGCTATTTTGACAAGGGAAGTAAAAAGGCTACGCAGTTTTTCTTCCCAGGTTTCAGGTACTTGAATGTCACTTATCTTGGCCAACTGATAGACATAGAAGTAGTTGTTGATGTCACTCATGTGATAATGCACGGAGCGTTCGAACTGGAAGCCGTCCGGATTGATCTCCTTATCCAGGTGCTCACCTAGCCTCAACATCGCCCTGTCATACCAGGCATCCGTTCCTTCAAAGTCACGCAGCAGAATAGAAAGTAGTGCTAGTGCCGACATACCCCTGGTCTGATGGTTCCCGGCTCTGAATTGGTCGTTTCGTTCGTACAAGTGCTGGCCATGCTGGAGTAGGGTAGCGATGGTCCGCAACTGATCGGCATCGGAATATTCCGATTCATTCAAAAACATGTTGTGGATCCAAAGCCAGTTGAGTACCCGGTAACCGGATCTAAATGCCTCATAAACACCGTTGCCATCCTCAATTTTTTCATATTCCTCTAATTCGAGCGCGGCATTGAGGGAGCGCATCTGGTTCTCGAAGTACTTGATGTATTTGGGATCCTTGCCACTGTGGAAATAGTATAGGGCAATGTCTACCATTTTGTGTTGCCTGGCCAAATGTCTGAGAGCGTAAGCATTCACTTCTCCGCCGCTTAGGTAATTGAAGGGGAGCACCCACTGGGTAGCGTCGGCGAATTTACTCAGGTGGTCCTTTGCTCTGCTTTCATGATTGCGCTGATTGTTATATAACTCATCGTACGAGGCTAATCGATTATAAAAGGTATGGTAGTCATAAAAGAAGCGCTCAGAGAATTTTTGTCTGAAGTAATTAGCTAAACTTGCATTCGACAGTTCACCCTTTGCCTTCAGTTGTGTGCTGATCTCGGCTTTGAGAGTTCCGGCCAGTTGGTTGATGGGCAAAACCTTATTCGAAGGAATACTTTGTGCACGCAGCCCCAATGACATACAGCTCAAAATAAGGACAAACAGCGTACTCGATTGAAATCTTTTCATTTTAATATAGCAAATTAAGTTTCAGGTTTTGCTCAACGACTATTTTCCCTGAATTAGAGATCGTATTATTGGAATGGGTATTGTTTTTCGCTCCCCAGAGCTGAGCCACCTGTTTGACTTTGTTATTCGTGAACGTGTTTCCGGAAATGCCTACATTGATGATGCCGTAGGTATTGATCAAAATCCCGTTCTTCTCTCCGGCACCGCAATTGGTAAAGGTACTGTTGGTGATCACGAGGTTTCCACCCACCGTAGATTCGTCGTAGCCTCCTCTGTAGTAGTCGATTACATTTTTATCAATACCTTCAAAACGGCAATTGTCAATGAGGATGTTTTCGGCATTGTATTCCCCTTTGTCTTCCCTTTCTTCAGATAGTTCGAAGCCGTTTTGGCAGTTCTTGAAGGTGCTGGATTGAAGGTTAATAAACTCGGCAAAGGAATATTTATAAGCTTTTAAGATGAAATCGAAGTTGGTGATCTCGCAGTCTGTTATACTGAGGTTATACAGACTGGACATATTTTCTTTTAAGCTTGCAAATGCATATTGCTCCTTATTGCCTGTAAGTTGGATGCTTTTAAGTGTGAGCTCTCCTTTAGGATGCATCTCAAAGGCAGGTGTTGTGGCTGCTCCCGCGTATCGGACCATAGCTTTATTGGTCGGATCGGAAGATTCAATAGTTATTTTTTTATTGATCACTAAGGAAGAGGTGAGGTCATATTGGCCGGCATCCAGTTGGATGACATCCCCACTCTTGGCTGCTTCAATGGCCTGTGCCAAGTCAGCGGCAGAGCTAACCGAATGCGTTTCACCTTCATCCTCAGAAGATTCAGGGGTATACCAATCCGGTCCATATTTGGAGGGGGCTAAAATATTTGGATCTACACCTGGGCTTCCGCTTATGGCTCCTACATTATTGTTGCTTGCTCTTGATGCACCGAACAGGTCTTGGGAAATCAGGTCGAATTCGAATCCATTATACAGGTCCACTTTCGGGAGGTCACTGCCGGGCACCCATAGGTTTTTACTTAACTTCTGAAGATCATATGTTTTCGCTTCAAGTCCCTCAACGCCTTTAAAATCAATGCCTTGGTTGTTGATGATGTTGCTTTTGAATTTGATTCCATCCAGCTTGTCATGTGCTACAATGGGGCTTTCATCTCCACTTTCATTGTAGATCAGATTGTTAGCCACGATGGTCCGGATAGGTCTTTCGGATCGGATCTCGGAAGCAGGCAGTACATCCTTTTGATCAACATTCGAGCCCACTCCGAACTGCCAGGGGGCGGTACAATTGATCCAGGAGTTATAGGCGACGACTACATCCGTGACCTGGATATACCGATTCAGCGGTGATTTGGGTATGCCGTTCATGACGGCCAGGGGGCTTCTGAAAACCTGTCCTTTGAGCTTATAGAAGTAATTGTTAGTTACCCAATGCCCCGTGCCTATGAGCCGGACGCCTCCGATTTGTTCGGAAGCATCATCGCCAATGAAATAATTGCCATCGACAATACAATAGTTTCCATGTCTGGTAACCAGTGATCCTTCACTTTTGTAAAAAACATTATTTCTGAACTCATTGAAGTTGGTTTTACTTGAAATAATTTCCACTTCGCCATTGCATCGTTCAAACAGGTTATTAGCTACCAGGGTATAACTTGGGGCCATGGAGGTGAAACTGTTTCCTATCTGGATGGTCTCTGCACTAGGGCCGCCTTTTGGGGGGCGGGGGCCAAAGTGATTCTGAATGATTTTGTGGTAGTTCTTGATAGAGGTATTGCCTTCCAGGTCTACGCGTATGGTGGGACCTCGATTTGATTTGCCGGCGATGTAAGACCGATCCAATTGGTTGTACCGGCCTTTGAATAGCACCCACAGATCGGTTAAGTTTCTCTGTAATTTATTGAAGTCGGTTATCACACAATTAGTAACCCGGCAATGATTAGCCAAGACTTCATCGCTGACAGCAAATTCAATGACTGCATTGGAGGGAGAAAAGCCATTGGTGAAGTGTAAGCCTTCAACGGTCAAATACTCCCCGCCTAATTTTAAATCGGATTTGCCTTGGATAATGACTCCACCGGGGGTTTCTGCCCGAAGTGTAATGGGGTGGGCTTCTGTGCCCTGTCCAATAAATCGGATTTGGATGTCTTTCCATATGCCGCTGGCCATGACGATTTCATCACCTGCCTGGGCATTTGATATGGCCTGCTCAAGTTCGTCAGCGTTGGTGACGGTTTGTGCAGATTTAATGGAATCGGTTTGGCAGCTGTTAAATACCGCCAATAGCGTGAGAAGGAATAATATATTTTTCATAAAATAAAATTTTAAATGGTATCAGGCATTTTTCCATAGTGTTCTGATGGCAGTCAGGTCTTTTTTCATGGCACCAAAAACGACTTTTTTATCAACAGTAATCGAGTCGCGGCCCATTTCGGCTCCGCCCAGCGGGTATTCCAGATGTAGGGAAACGGGGGGCGTTAATCCGTAAGTCTTCAGCATTTTGAAGTATTTCGTAAAGTCCACCATTCCCTCGCCTATGGGCACATTGACGGTCGTCCAACGGCCGTTGACCTTTCCCCATTTAAAGTCTTTCAAAACGATAACCTTTATATGTTCCTGCAGCAGTTTTAATCCGTTTTCCCAGGAAAAACCGCCTTCAACGGTGGCATGCCGAATATCAAATTGTGTGCCGAAGTAGTCGGGGTCGACGGTTTCAAGCAACATTTTTACTTCCCAGTAAGAGGCCCCGATCTTTGTGCCTGCATGATTTTGGTAGCAGCCTATGATGTTATGCTTTTTATTAAGCTTCCCCAGCTTTCGGATCTGCTTTTGATAGAACTCCATGGAATCGGTCATGGAGCGATCTGTTAGATATGGAAACCAATCAGAACGGTAAAATCTGATGCCAGACTGGGCCGCTGTTTGAAGAACGGCTACATCATCAGGATTCGAGACACTTTTTATACTAGTCGTGATCAGTTGGCAACTCGCTCCGGCATTCTTGATTACCCGGATGGCTGTTGGAAGGCCAGATTTGACATCTTTGGGAAGCAGATGTCCTTTGGGACGCACGGTTAAGTCTAATCCGTCAAACCCCAATTCAGCAGCCACCTGGGCAGCTTCCTTAATGTCCAGAAATTGCAAGTGTTTGGAAAAGATACTGATGTCCAAACCATTTGGATTTTGATTCATTCCCTGAAACCTAAAAGGTATAGGTAGAAAAGGGAGTGCAGAGGACGTTATGGCCATCTGCTTAATGAAGGCTCTTCTTGAGAAATGCATGGTTCTACTTGGATAAAAAAAAATTGGTTAACCAGTTTTTGGTTGACCAATCTACGTAAAATTATGCAAAGCCCGAAATGAATGAGTGGTTTTTTGAAATAAATCTGAGGATAGACTTAGGTTTTTTGCTCTTATTAATTGCTTATAAAATATGCTTCATCGTTTCAGAAACCCAATAAAATTTCAAAGCGAATCAAAAATAAATACTATCTTGCGTATTGGTCAACCAATTTTTGGTTAACCAATTTTAGCTTCGCTTGATCAAGTGAGGGACTTAAAAATACACAGACTTAATAGATAAACAGAAGGAATACATTTTTTAAAAACAATAAACTGATCAAATTAAGATGGCAAGATTTACAAAATTACAAGTATTACAAACAGCTGCTGAACAAGGTATGGTATCGCTTTTTTACCATGCTGATATAGATTTAGGTAAAAAGGTACTGGCGGCTTGCTACAAAGGCGGTGCTCGAATCCTGGAGTTTACCAATCGGGGTGATTATGCTCATGAAGTATTTGCTGAGTTGAATAAGTATTGTGAAAAAGAATTACCCGAAATGATTTTAGGCGTCGGTTCTATTCCGGATGCCGGCACGGCAGCCTTGTATATCCAGCTGGGGGCCAATTTTATTGTGACTCCTTCGCTTCGGGCAGATGTCGTCAAAGTCTGTAACCGCAGAAAAATACCTTGCATGCCGGGCTGCGGAACCTTGACAGAGATCGGGCAGGCAGAAGAATTAGGTTGTGATGTGGTTAAGCTCTTTCCTGGCTCAACCTATGGTGCAGGATTCGTTAAATCCATCCTGGCACCACAACCCTGGACGAGCATCATGCCAACCGGTGGCGTCACGCCGGCTCGCGAAAACCTCGAAAAGTGGTTCAATGCAGGTGTTACCTGTGTAGGCATGGGCTCTCAAATGATTTCAAAAGATATTTTAAAAAGTCAGGAATTTGAAGTCCTGGAAAATAGAGTGCGGGATACACTTGATTTGATACAGGAGATAAAGAGTGCTTGATACCATCCTATTTAAACATCAATATTATGAACACACTAATTCGCATATTATTCCTATTCGCTCTGAGCATTTCTATAATAAGCTGCAGTACCGAATCAAACAAAGAAGCCGACAATCCTGAGGAGAGTAATTCCAGGTATCCAAGTGATGTGATCTCCTCCCTTGATCAATGGGGGATTTTGTTAGGTAATGGCGAGAGTCAAAAGGACCTGAAAAACTTTGAGCACCAGGACTACTTCTATACCGTCAATGATGGCAAGGATTGGGTGGTCTATAAAGCACCGAACGGTGGCATTACGTCCCCAAATTCGCACAATACACGAACGGAATTAGGCCAAAAGAACAGATGGACGCCTAAAACAGGAGGGAAATTAAACGGCACCTTGAAAGTCATGCATGTCTCCACCTCCGGGGATGCCCGGGTTGCAGCCTCTTACTCTGTCGTTGTTGGACAGATTCACAGTGGAGATGGGCACGAAAACGAGCCCTTAAAAATCTTCTATAAAAAATTCCCAGGCCATACGAAAGGTTCTGTTTACTGGAACTACGAAATCAATACAGCAGGTGATAATTCCGGGAGATGGGATTTTTCAACCGCTGTGTGGGGACATGACATGTCTGTGATCGGAACAGCTCCGGATGCTTACCCCGCCGAGCCGCAAGACGGCATTGAACTAGGAGAGGAATTCAGTTATGAAGTGAACGTTTATGAAGGCGTCATGTACCTAAGCTTCCAGAGCGAGGGGCATGAAACTAAAACATTCACTAAAAATCTACTGGTTTCTGATTATGTCAACAAATCAGATATTCCCCAACAAATTCTGGATTTATACAGTATCATAGGTCGCGACGGGACCGAACGCCCCAATGCGTACGAGGGCGAATTGCAATTCTTCAAACAAGGAGCCTATAATCAAACAAATGGCAGAGCTCCGGAGACCAACATGGTTTGGAGCACCGGAGCAGCAACCTTTGACGGCGACGTTGCCAAACAATATGCAAATGGCAGCTATACCGAGGTATGGTTCAGTGAGTCCGCAGTAGGGCCGGGCACGGCCCCTGTTCAGTGATCTAAACACGTTCTAATATGAAAGTAGAAGAGCAAAATAAATTGGAGATGCTCTATTAATTCAAGCCTAACAAAATAATGAGCGATGAAAAATGAAACCAACGGTGACTCAACAAATAAAAAAAGCTGGATAAAAAAACTCTTCCGCTTTCTCTTATCCTTCGGGCCCGGCATTTTTGCTATCGGCTATACCATTGGCACCGGCAGTGTTACATCCATGATCGTAGCGGGTAATTCCTTTGGAATGGACCTGCTCTGGGTACTGTTTTTTAGTTGCCTTTTTTCAGGAGTCCTGATCTATGTGTCGGGAACCTATTACCTGTCTACCGGAGAAACGGCCCTTTTCGCCGTTCGAAGTCATCTGCCCTGGGGGAAATTTATCGCCATCGCCATTATCATAGCTGTTGGGATAGGGCAGTGGAACTCCTTAATCGGAATTTTAGGCATTACCTCTAATGTGGTTTTTGAAATCCTGGTCATCAATTTTTCCGGACTGGAAGCTTACAAATACTGGGTTGTCCTTGGGCTGGCCATTTTGATCATCGGTATTTTCTATGCCCTTTTGATACAAGGTAATTATTCCATGTTCGAAAAGGTACTGGCCCTTTTTGTTTCCTTGATGGGCTTGTCCTTCATTTTTACCCTCCTTTTTGTTTTTCCACTACCTGCTGATATCATCAGAGGTTTGATCCCCAAAATTCCTCAGGTTGAGGGAGCAGGCATTCTCATTGCGGCCTTTGTAGGGACGACTATGGCAGCGGCTACCTTCTTGTCGCGGCCTTTATTTATTCAGGGAAAAGGCTGGACAAAGGATGATTTCAGAATCCAGAGAAACGACTCGATCATCGCGGCCCTTTTGATCTTCACCATCAGCGGATCCATTATGGCTGTTGCCAGTGGAAGTTTGTATGGCCAGGGAAATGAAATCACCCATGTGCTGGACATGTCCGGCGCACTGGAGCCATCTGTCGGCAAATTTGCGGTCAGCATATTTTTTGCCGGGACTTTGAGCGCGGGCCTTTCCTCGATCTTCCCCTGCCTGATGATCGTTCCATTAATGCTGGGGGATTTTAATTCCGGGAAATTGGACGTAACTTCAAGACGTTTCAAGATCATTACGGGCGTGGCAAGTGTGCTTGCTTTAAGCGTCCCTGTTTTTGGGTTTAATCCCGTACAGGGGCAGATCTTTACGCAGGTATTTAATGTTTTTGCGCTTCCGCTTGTAGTGATAAGTTTTCTGCTTCTTTGGAATCGAAAAAATGCCGGTTTGCCCACCAATCGAATTATGACCAATATCATTATGGTGACGGCTTTTGTGTTTTCCATAATTATTATGGTGAATGGGTTGAAAGATATTTTTAGTTAACGAACTTGTTTGGATTCTTCTTTTAAAATGAAAAAAATCATCTTCATCATGGGGGTAAGCGGCTCGGGCAAAACTTCCGTCGGTCGTTTACTAGCGCAAGACTTATCTGTTCTATTCATAGATGCGGATGACCATCATCCTCCGTCGAATATTGAAAAAATGAGCCAGGGAATTCCTCTGACTGATACGGACCGGGAGCCCTGGCTCGACACCTTAAATAAAATAGCTCAGGAGCACATCCATTCGGGATGTGTGATAGCCTGCTCCGCTTTGAAGGAGGTTTATAGGCAGCGGTTATCCGCCTTCATTGAATCGGAAGTACGCTGGGTTTACCTCAAAGGGACTTATGAGCAGATATACGAAAGGATGCAACAAAGGCAAGATCATTTCATGGGCGCCCGGATGCTGAAGTCGCAGTTTGAAGCCCTTGAAGAGCCGGAAAACGTACTCACGATGGACATTGCGGATCCGCCGCAGGTAATTGTTCAGAAAATAAAACTATCATGAATAAAAAACTGATCACATTCGGAGAAGTAATGATGCGCCTGTCCCCTCCGGGCTATTCAAAATTTTCGCAAGCCACATCTTTCGAGCTGGTTTATGGAGGAGGTGAGGCGAATGTGGCCATTTCGTGCGCCTATCTGGGCATGAAAGCTGCCCATGTGACCCGTTTTCCGGATAATGCCCTCGGAAAAGCCGCTACTCAATTTTTGCGCAAGCATTGGTTGAGCACCGAGCATGTTTTTTATGGCGGAAATATGTTGGGTAAGTATTTTCTGGAAAAAGGGGCCGTACACAGGCCCAGTGAAGTCATTTATGAAAGAGAAGGCTCTTCTTTTTCCCTAATTGAACCCTCCATGGTCGATTGGGGGCAGATCCTCCAAGATGCAGATTGGTTTCACTGGACCGGTATCACCCCAGCCATTTCCGAAGGAGCCGCGATGTGTTGTCTGGATGCCATAAAAACGGCGAACAAAATGGGGATAACGGTTTCGGGGGATATTAATTCGCGCAAAAACATGTGGAAGTATGGGAAAAGCATGCAGGAGGTAATGCCGGACTTAGTGAAAAACACAGATGTGGTGATCACCAGCAGCCGAGGAATCCGCGAAATGTTCGAGCTAGGCGAAGAGGGTGGGAAATTTCAACTTGCAGCTAAAGCCCTCATGGGCGCTTTCCCCCGAATAAAAAAAGTAGTGGGAAAAACCCGGAAGTCTATAAGCGCTTCACATCAACAAATACAGGGTAAAATGTGGAATGGACAAGCGTATATAAAAACCGAAATGCTGGACATTACCCATGTCATAGATCGGGTAGGCACCGGAGATGCCTTCGCTTCCGGTTTGATCTACGGCTTATTATATTACGAGGAGGACCTGGAAGCCTTAAGATTTGCTTCTGCTGCCTGTGCACTCAAGCATACCGTTCCGGGGGATGTCAATATGGTGTCTTTGGATAATGTACTGAGTTTAATGGAAGGGGATACTTCCGGTAAGCTTAGAAGATAGTGTTTGAATCGAAGGCATTCTGCCTTCGATTCAAATAAAAGATCATCTACTGACTCTGCCGCTGGCGTCTCCGCCCATCAGCTGTTTCACTTCGTCAACAGTGGCTAAATTGGCATCGCCATAAATAGTATGCTTCAGGCAGGAAGCTGCGACGGCGAAATTTAAAGCTTTTTGATCGTCGCCAGGAAAGGCCATCAAGCCATAAATTAAACCTCCCATAAAACTATCTCCACCCCCAACCCGGTCAACGATGTGGGTGATTTGATAAGTGGGAGCTTCAAAAAACTCTTTACCATCATACAGTACGCCCGACCAGGTGTTGTGAGAAGCGCTGATAGAGCCTCGCAAGGTAGTGATCACTTTTTTAGCTCTTGGGAAGCGCTCCATCAATTGCTTCATGACCGACTGATAGGCGGAAGCATCAACGGAATGCCCGTGCGTGACATCTACACTTTCGGGATGCAGGCCAAAATGCTTTTCGGCATCTTCTTCATTTCCGAGGATGACGTCACATCCTTCTACCAGGGCCGGCATGATTTCACCGGGTTCTTTGCCGTAATTCCAAAGCTTTTTACGGTAATTGAGGTCTGTAGATACCGTAACTCCCATTTTGTTAGCGGTTTGAATAGCTTCCAGACAAGCATTCGCGGCTCCCTGTGAAAGGGCCGGTGTGATACCTGTCCAATGAAACCAGTCTGCATCTTTGAAGACTTCTTTCCAGTTGATCATTCCGGCTTGAATGCTGCACATAGCTGAATGAGCCCGATCATAAACGACCTTACTCCCTCTGCTGACGGCACCTATCTCCAAAAAATAGACTCCGAGGCGTTCGCCGCCTCGCAGAATGTGTTGGGTGCCCACTCCTCGCTTACGCATTTCCATGAGGGCGCATTCACCGATGTCGTTTTGAGGGAGTCTGGTGACAAACTCTACCGGTACTCCGTAATTAGCTAAAGACACGGCCACATTACTTTCTCCACCGCCGTAAACGACGTCAAAAGAGCCGGCCTGAGAAAACCGTTTGTGCCCCGGAGGCGTCAGGCGAAGCATGATTTCGCCGAAGGTTACTACTTTTTTCATGTTTTTCGTTTTGCATGATTCCCAAGGTTGAAACCCTAATGGCCTAGGATTTCACCCCAAATGGCTTAGGTTTTCAACCCTAATGGCCTAGGTTTTCAACCTTAATGGCGGGGTTGTGTAAAAACTCGTTCCTCGTTTTCACCCACCCCCGAAAATTTTGTTTAGGAGGTTGTGTAAAAAGGCCGAAGGACTTTTTACACAACCCCGTTATTAGGAAAAGGCTAAACCGCCATTAATATCAAAATTAGCTCCATTTACGAAGGAACTTTGCTCAGATGCGAGATAGACGACTAAGTCTGCCACTTCTTCGGCAGCACCTTCTCTTCTCAAAGGCGTTTTAGCAGCCACCATTTTTCGAACCTCATCTGTGGTGAAATCGTCGTGGAACTTCGTGCCGATCAGGCCTGGGCAAACTGCATTGACTCTGATACCCTTAGGGCCGAGTTCTTTTGACATAGATCTTGTAAAGGTAGTCACCGCTCCTTTCGAAGAAGCATACAGGGAAGATCCGCCACCCCCGCCGTCTCTAGCTGCCTGAGAAGAGAGGTTGATGATGGAGGCTCCTTTGCCCATAAGAGGTTCAAATGCCTGCATGACGAAAACGGTCGCTTTAAAGTTGACATTCATGACTAAGTCATAAAAGGACTCGTCCAGCTCTTGTAAAGTTTTTCGAGCAAAAAGGCCGCCTGCATTATTTACAAGAATATCAACTTTTTCACCGAAAGCCTCTACTGTTTTGTCCTTCATATGCTGGATGTCCTTTAAATTGGATACATCTGCCTGGACGGCAATGGCTTCGCCTCCAAAGGCTTTTATCTCGCTAAGTGTTTCCTGGGCTCCGGCTTCAGAACTATAATAATTCACGACCACTTTAGCTCCTTCTTTTGCCAGGCCTACGGAAATAGCTCTTCCGATGTCTCTTGAACCGCCGGTTACTACCGCTACTTTTCCTTTAAGTTTACTCATGTTTTTCTTTTAATAGTTGTTAATATATATCCAGGCTGTGACACAACCTGGATATATTATTATATTCCGAGCGCCTGCCCGCCACCGATCTGGATGGTTTCTGCTGTAATGAAGCAGGCATCACTACTAGCCAGAAAGGCGACAACGCCGGCTACATCTTCAGGTTGGCCCAACCGTCCCAGTAAAATATTATTCGCCCAGGAAGCAAAAACTTCTGGCTTTGTAGACTTAATTTGTTGATGGAACGGTGTGTCAATGGTACCTGGAGATACTGCATTGACCCTAATACCATATTCGGCTAGATCTTTGGCTAAGGCTCTTGTAATGGTATGCACGCCGGCTTTGGAGGTACCGTAAATCCCGGCACCAGGGCCACCTGCATTCCATGCCGCATTGGATGTATAATTGATTATGGTAGGGTGATCTCCTTTCTTAAGGAAAGGGATCGCGGCTCTGGACGCGAAAAATACAGAATCTAAGTTTAATGCCATTACAAATCTGTAAAAATCTGTTGTCATTTCTTCAAAACGAGACCTGCCGCCTAATCCACCGGCATTATTTACAAGCACATCAATTTTTCCGTATTTCTCGCCGATTTTGGTGATGTTTTCGGTGACCTGGTCTTCTTTTGTAACATCGAAGCCATAATACTCTGCTTCAATCCCTTCTGCAGTCAGTTCTTCCACTCTTTTGGCGCCTTGTTCATCTTCGATGCCGTTCAAAATGACTGTAAATCCGTCTTTCCCTAATCTTTTTGCTACTGCAAAGCCAATACCACCTGTGGCTCCAGTTATGATTGCTACTTTTTTATCGCTCATTATAATTTCTTTTTAATCGTTATAATTTCTTTTTTAAAATGTATAAATACCTCTAATTGGGTTTTAACGGCTCAATTTTCGGACACAAAACCCATATACTCACCATGGCTATGACTGCCAGTGTGGCTCCAATGACGAAGGCCGGCGTATAATTACCGCCGGAGGTTAACCATGGAACCAGGTAGGTAAGCCCGGCTACTGCTAATTTGGCGCCCATACCGGAAAAACCTGCGAGTGTTCCCACTGTTTTTCCGCCAAATAGATCACTTGGAAGTGTTTGTACGTTCCCGATAGCCGTCTGGAACCCGAATAATATCACAGCCATAATAAGCACTGCGGTCACCGGGCCACCCGGACTGGCCATTGCCAGCAGGGACGGGAGCATAATTAAACAACCCAGGGTGATGACAAATTTCCTTGTCCGGTTAATGGACCAGCCGCTTTTGATCCTGTTTTGTGCTAATAAGCCACCAAACCAGGCTCCAAGCATGGCTCCTACATAAGGAACCCAGCCGTATATACCGATGGTTTTGACATCCATGCCATACACTTCGGACAGGTAAATGGGGATCCAGAATACGAACAGCCACCAAATAGGGTCAATCACGGCGGAGGCGATGATAACGCCCCAGCTTTCTTTGTGAGAAAGCATTTTAATGGTAGAGGGGTTATATCCCTCATCAAAGCTGCCGTCCTCATCCAAATCCTGGTTTTTTTGGCCGCTTAAAATATAGTCGCGTTCTTCTACCGTTAGCCAGGGATGTGATTTAGGAGGCGCTTTGACCAATACGATCCAGGGGATCAGCCATAATAATCCAACCAAACCCACTATGATAAATATGTATTGCCAACTGAAATAAATGGTCAGGAAGGCAATCAGAGGAATGGAGATAATACCACCGATGGCAGCCCCCGAGTTGAACAAGCCCTGGGCAAAAGCCCTTTCTTTTGTCGGGAACCATTCGGCATTAGCTTTAGTGGCACCAGGCCAGGCCCCTGCTTCCGCGACACCAAGAATGCCTCGGAAAATACTAAAGCTTAATAATCCTTGAGCCAAAGCATGCAAGGCCGTTGCAACAGACCAAACGCCAATGGAAAGCACGAAACCAAGCCTGGTCCCTATCCAATCAAATATTTTTCCAAAAATAGCCTGCCCGAAGGCATAGGAAAAGACAAACACAATGGATATAAAGGCATATATTTCCTTACGTTGGTCATCCGATTTATCGGGATAAAGGTCAACAGCAATGTCAGGCCAAAGCACACTGAGCGATTGCCGATCAATATAATTGATCACAGTCGCTAAGGCTATCAGACCTATTATCCACCATCTTAAACCCTTTAACTTTTTCATGTTTTTAATTTTTCAGCCAGAAAAAGGCTGTGTCCTAATGTATGTTCTAATAAGGGCCGTATTATTCGAGGAAATCCTCTCTGGCCGGACTGAATACGTCAATTAATACACCTGGTTTTATGCAGGTACATCCATGCATGACATGGGGGGGAATGTAGTAGGAATCTCCTTCCTTAATCGTTTTGACTTCATCGCCGATGGTCATTTCAAATTCACCGCTGGCAACATAGGTCACTTGTGAATGATAGTGTTCGTGTAATTGCCCTACACCTCCTGCCTCAAATTTTGCTTTTACTAACATGATTTTATCGTCCGTTCCGTGGATTTGGCGCTGAATTTTGGGGTCTACTTGTTCCCATGTTTCTTCTGCGTCAAAGAAGAACTCTTTACTCGGTTTAATTGCTTTTGACATATCTTCTTGTTTTATTATGTTTATCAATATTCGTTGCTTAATTATTATTCATCAACTTGAATGGGCCCTGCCATTTGTAGGTCTTTTCATTCACCCTAATGACATGAGTGGCCTCGGCAGAGGCGTTTTTGTGTGCTAAGGACAAGGTCCAGGTTTTACCTGCTTTATTGTTAAACTGAATCACTGTATAGCTTGCATCATCGTGTAAAATACTCGCTTTTGCAATGCTGGTAAACGGATGCTCTGCCAGCTCTGATACCGGGTTATAAGATCCGTGAGGTTCGACAATAGAAACAAAAGTGGCGTTTTTTTTGTCCTTTTTTCTGATGATAAAAGCAGGGTCGTGCCGCAAATTAAAGTCGGGATCATTGGCACCAAGCCGGGCAAAGATCAATTCGTCCTCAGGCTCCACTACACTCGTCATCGAATAAAATTTGCCATTGGAGAACCAATTGATGTAGGCATGGCCGCTGTCCGTTGTTCCGACGGCTTCTTTCCAAACATGCTGATAGCCGTGACCGTCACCGAGTGTATTCAGGCTGGTCAACTCCGCTTCGTACTCAAAATTGGTGAGCAACAAATGCCCCTGAAACCAAACCGGTAAATCATATTGACTATTCTCAGCCGAAGTTGCCCTGAACACATCTATCAGAATGGGATGGCGAAAATGATCGTCCTTCACCAATATCAGCGTTCGGTGTAGTTCAGTATCGGGATAAGCATTCCCTGATTTGGCGCTTACGACTTGGACGTCGCCCGCCCCATGAAAATAATACAAGTCCGGATGGTGTTTTTCTCCTATACGGATATCGCCATTATAATGTGAGGTTTCATTGATCACCAGGGTATTATGCGCAATGCTTTGCTTGGCCCAGGTATTGTTTTCTTTTAAATAACGGCCGCCTCCTTTTTGGTCAATATTCACCCAGCGAGCGGCTCCGTAATCCTGCATGACTTCGCCCGTTTCATCGTACAGGGAATAGGATAATTTATCAAAATGCCCGTGCCCCATGCCCTGAGCGGAATATTTCATCACCAGGCATAATTCATTGTCAGGAGCAGTACTGCTTCTTAAAATAGCGATCCCGCCTTCATCTCCGTCGGGGCCATCGGTATAAGCGATGGGTTTTTGTCGCATGGGTTGAGCTAATCCGTCAGCTATTCCTTTGGCTACAGCCAAACCGGCTTCGTCCAAAACCACCTTGCCCTGTTTTTCGGCAATAGATAGCAACATGGGGTCTTTCCCGTAATGGAAGTAAGCCAGGTCAACAGCGGTTATCACTTCCCTGGCATTCCAGGACATTCCTTTTTGTGCATCATTGATGGGAAAAAAGAGCCCATTGGCATCTGTTTGGTATAAAAGAGAATAAACCGCTTTTTTTAAGATATTGTCCCGATATTCGAGAATGCCTAATTCCGGTTTGTTATTCGCCAGAGCTTTGGCAAACTGTAAGAAAGGGAAAATGGCGTACCGTAGGTAATACGGTCCTTCGGTAAAGTAACCGTCAGGCGAAAAAGAACCATCCAACTGGGCCAGGAAGCCCGCTTTGGTTTGGCCGTCCGGTCGAATAAGCCCGCCGTCATTATCTCTTTCGTTTTTTTGGTTGCTGTCTAACGCCAGTCCGTACAAGGCCCTGTCGATCAATTCTTTGTCATTCATCACTAAGCCGATCATCCCTACTGCGGCATTGCCCCAGGTACTGTGATTGTGAATTCGGTTGAAGAAGCGAGGGTTTTCGACGGATAAAAAATCGGCATAGGGGCGAAAGAGGTCTTCTTCCAAAATCTTTCGCTCCTTTTCGCTTAAAAAATCATAGATACAATCGTATGCCTGGCTGGTATAAACGAGCCAGTTGGCGTCGTTGAGGCATTGCCAGAAGATCTTACCGGTGGCGTAGGAGCGGTCGGTCGGGTGTATGGGGAGGGTAGGATACATGCCTGCATACTTCAACAACATATCCCGAACGTAAACTGCATATTTTTCCTGTTCAGTTATTTGATACAAAACCCCGGCTTTTTGCATCATGAACCAATTTCTTTTGTGGCGTTCGTGGGTATAACCGCCTGCCATGTCCTTAGGAATAGGTACCTCTATGGGCAGGGCTATCTCTTTATCTACTTCTGCTATGGTTTGTGCCAATACCTGATCGAATAAGGGGGCTTTGCCTAATGAAGCTTTGATGTTTTTCACGCCCTGCCGGGTCAGGATCAAATTAGGGTGATCCTGGCCAAATACGGGTAAGGAAAGGACCAGTAGGAGGGCGGTACAGAGGTAAATAATTTTGTTGGTGATAATTTTCAAAGCTTTTTATTTAAAGGTCAAATTGTTGGTTTCATCAGTCGGACAGGGCTATTTTTATTGTGAAAGTTAAAGGGGCAGGCGCTCGGTCTTAAGTGATAAAAGAATAAGCACCTGCTCAGCCCTAACCAAATTGTAATAATGTATGAAACTTAGCTTTTGCCGGAGGCTGTAAAACGATTAGTAGCCTGGGTTTTGTGTGATCACACCAGCGCTCGCCAATACTTCCGAATTTGGAATTGGGAACAAATGATAGCGACTATCAATGGTTTGTCCCATTTCTGCATCAACCGTGCCTGTCCTCACCAAATCGAACCATCTGTGTCCTTCCAATGCCAGCTCAACTCTTCTTTCATCATAAATGGCTTGTCTTACCAAAGCCTGAGAATTGAGAACATTGTGATCCAAAGGACTTAAACCAGCTCTGGTTCGGATAGGATCTAATATATCGAGTACGCTTTCAGCCGTAGCACCATTTTCATTCCTTGCTTCAGCATACATCAGGAGCACATCTCCTAATCTCAGTTCTATCCAGTCCTGATCAAGGCCGCCCCATTTCAAACCAGTCATGTTTACCTCATCGATGGTTAGCGCTCTTCGTAAATCAGTATTACCACCATCAGCTGCTTCAATAGCATCAAAAGCAGCAATTAAGTCCGGATCTAAAGGCTGAGGAGATTTGGTGTCAGCTCCGCGAAACCATCCAGCAAACAGCGTAAACCCGTATTCATCTTCTATGGATGTTGACAACTGGGTGGCAAAAATGATTTCTGAATTTAGATCATTTTCCTCTCCAAAAATATCAGCAAAGTTGGTTTGCAAACTAATCCCTGCCGCTGCCGCTCCGTTTACTACGGCAGCTAGTTGTGTTTCAGCATTGCTAAAATCGCCCAAGTGCATATAAACCTTACCTAACAATCCCTGAGCTGCAATTTTAGACGCCCGGCCACTTCCTATTTTTGAATTATCTAAAGCGGCGATAGCATCCTGAAAATCAGGAATGATTACGCTACTATAAACACTAGCAGCCGCTTGTCGGGTTAAAATAGACTTATCGGACACACTTGGTGAAGCGGACAAATTCACGACCACATCACCAAAAACCTTCACGAGTTTGAAATAAGATAAAGCCCTTAAAAATTTAGCTTCCCCTACCTCTGTAGCATCTGAAGAATTTTCGATTACGCTATTCGCGCTTAGTATTGACTTGTACAAGTTGCTGTAGAAGGGACGAAAGAATTGTTCTACCAAATCGCCACCTGCTAAATCTGCATTGTATCTGTCAAAGGCAGGATAGGGTTCTTCTCGCATCAACATATTGTCGGCTCGGAAGTCACCCATTATCGCCATCGGCGTAGTTGTGGCCTGCTGATAATAATAGGCTGCATTCAAAACTCCTTCAAAGGTCGTTAAAGAACTAGCTTCGGCATCTAAAACCGGCAGTTGATCCAAATCGTTTTCACATGCTGTTATCAATAGCAATGCACCCAATAATATATATAAGTTTTTCATTGTCTTTTTATTTAGAAATTAACATTTAGACCCACTGTAAAGCTTCTTACAATTGGGCTTGCACCTTCCTGATATCCGTAGGTAGTTGGCCCCAAATAACCGGTATTGGTAGTCTCTACACCCTCGGGGTTAAAGGAGGTGTAACTATCCGACATCAAATACAGCAAATTAGTGGCTGCAAGATATACTCTGGCAGAAGTTAAACCTATTTTGCCGGCCAGGCTTGAATGGATATTATAACCTAGCGTCAGGTTTCTCAATGCGATATAAGAAGCATCCTGAACTAGTGCACCATGGGCATTTCTGGTTTGCTCATAAAACTGTCCATTATGATCGGCAATACCATCGCCTTCCACATCGAAACTAGACCGCAGCCTGCCGCCAAATTGCGACTTCCAATAGATGGGGTCCAGGTTGTAAACTTCACCACCCTGAGCTCCTTGAAACTGAAGCGATATGTCAAAATCTTTAAATGTAACAGCGGTGTTAAAGCCCCAATAAAAGTCCGGAGTAGCTGATCCTAACTTGACATAGTCATCGTTATTGATGACGCCATCATTGTTTTGGTCTACAACATAATATTCTGAACTCCCGAACCCAATATTTCTCGAAGGATCGGCGATGTATATGGTTTCAACCTCTCCAAGTACTTCTAATCCCCACATTTCACCAATTTCTCCACCTACGTAATTTCTAAACTCAGGCCCTCTACCACTAGGGCCTCCATAAACGACACGCGGCAGTTCATCCAGGTCCCCTAAACTCGTGATCTCGGTGTTGACGGTAGATAAGTTGGCACTAACATCCCAACGCAGGTCGCTCCTGTTGATCAATGCTGCACCTAACTCCAACTCAAAGCCCGAACTGGTTACGTCCCCGCGATTAAGTACGATGGAAGGTGTACCTAATACTTCAGAAACACTTTGATTAATCAACATGTCTTCGATATCTGATGTATAATAATCGACGCCCAGTGTGAAACGACTTCCCAGAAAACCTAAATTAATACCAAAGTTGGTTTCGGTATTACTTTGCCAGGTTAAGTCCGGGTTAGATACATTGCTAGGAATAAGAAACCCGGTCCCGAAAACGGTTGGTTGAGCTTGTAAAAGGCTCAAGGCATCATAGGACCCTAAAAAAGAAGTTGTTCCTAAAGTACCTCTGCTGAACCGGATTTTTAGATCAGTCAGAAAGTCAGAGTTGTAGAATGCTTCATTATGTACATTCCAGCCTAAAGAAAATGCTGGGAATACTTCAAATCTATTGTTAACTCCGAAACGGGAGTCACCGTCCCTTCTAACTGATACGGATGCCAGATAACGGTTATCATAAGCATAATTAATTCTTCCAAATAAGCTCCTTCTGGAAACCGTTTCGTCTCTTAGGCTTGTGTTAATATCAGAAGGCTCTAAATATGAATAGTTTAAAGGCTGACCAACGGGTACATTAGTACCGGATATAGAGGTTCCTCTGAAGTAGAAATTTTGAAATTCCATTCCAACCACTGCTGATAGGTCATGCCTTCCAAACGTTTTGGCATAATTCAAGGTTGTCTCGCTCAGTACAGAAGACCTTTTGAGATCTGTTTGATCCAGGTCAGATTGATTGGAACGTTGTTGGCCATCCGCCAAAACACCTTGATAGTAATATGCTTGTCCGTCATTGATATCTGCTCCCAGAACAGTTCTAATATTTAATCCTTCCAATATGTTGAATTGCAAATAAGAACTCACATTGGCAAAATAAGTTTTTTGATATTGCCGTGCATTGTCAAACTTCGCAGCAGGGCCCGCATCTCCAGTCCCTCCAATACCATTTTGGTTTCTTCCGTAATGCCAATCGTGAACTACATCACCTGGTTGCAAATCATAGATACTTGTCGGATCAAGGCCTACTCCTCTTCTGTCCTGGTCAAATGTTCTACCAAGGTTTGCTATTGTTAATCCTGCATCTGCTAATGCCTGCCTTTGAGCATCCAATTGTTGAACGAATGCAATAGAGGCATCTGTATGATAAATCGGACTAATACTATACGCCCTAAGGAGGTCTCTCATATCATGAGGCACAATTTCCTGGTGGCTATAGAATCCATTCAAACTTAATCCGGTCTGGAACTTATCCCCTAGTTTCGCATTGACGTTCAAACGGCCATTGTATCTTTCAAAAGCCTGCTCTTTTACAATCCCCTCAGTGTTTAGATAACCTAATGAAGCAAAAACGGTTACATCTTCACTTCCTCCGCTAATGCTTAAGTCGTGGTTGGTACTATAGCCTGTTCGGAAAAGCCAATCTTCCATACTGACCACGTCCGGAGCATTTCTGTAGGCATTAAGCCTGTAATTTAATAGATCCGGATTAACCTCAGAAAGGTCATAAGCATCAGTTTGTAAGTCATCAGCCCACTCGGAAGCGGTTTTAAGCATTTCAATGTCTTTTACATACTTATTGGAAACGCTTGCGTATGCATTGTAACTAATCTGGGCTTTACCTGCTCTTCCTTTTTTGGTGGTCACCAGAATAACCCCGTTGGCTCCTCTGGAACCATAAATAGCAGCTGAAGCAGCATCTTTTAGTACCTCCAAACTTTCAATATCGTTTGGATTAACAGTTGCCAAACTTCCTGAAATGGGATATCCATCCACTACCACTAGCGGATTGGAGTCACCGGAAAGCGAGGAAGCTGCTCTAATCTGAATCTTTGGGTCTGCGCCTGGTTCGCCGCTTTGATTTTGAATCAAAACCCCTGCTAATTTTCCAGCCAATGCATCATCTACACGGTTAGCCTGCACAGCAGCCACATCCTGCCCTCCTATCTGTGCAATGGCGCCTGTGTTGTGCGACTTCTTACGGGTACCATACCCGACTACTACAACTTCTTCCAACTGCTCAATATTGAGCTCTAACACAACTTCCAGGTTAGTACTCTCTGTAACAAGCACTTCTTTCTCCATATATCCGGTATAGCTGAACACCAGAGTGGTGTTCTCCTCCACCTCAATAGAGAATTTTCCTTCAAAATCCGTAACAGTTCCAACTGAAGGATCACTCTTTAGATAAACAGCGGCACCGATCAAAGGTAGCCCGTCGTCAGCCGAAGTCATGGTTCCGGTGACGGTAATCTGCGCCTCGTCAAATAACAAGAGGTCATTCGAGCCGGCATTCCCCGATGATAGTATCGGGAGGAAAAGTAACAAACCCAATAGGCCTGAGAACAGGATGGATTTGTTGAAATAATTGGTTACTTTTGCAGTCATAACATATTAATTTTAATTTTAATCATTTCACTCACCCTGGCCGGTGAGTTTTTTTGTGTTTATCTGTTTCGATATAAGCTACAGGGAATCCCCCCAAGATGATGCTCCATCTTAAGTAGGCTTCATGTACCAACCATTTCCTCTAGGGATAAATTAGCTGTCATGGATACTATCGGTTCAGGAACTAGCTGTCCGGATAGGATAGTTTTTAACAGAAATCATATCTTATTTTGGGAGATGCTTCCAATTAACAGAAATTGGAAGGAAGGATTTGCGTCATGTGAATGTGGTTTATTTGGTTCATAGTCAATTGTTTCAGGTATCACTGAATTCAATGGCTACAGTACTTTTGGTTTCAAGCTTCTACTGTATTCTAATGTATCTTGCAGGTGATTCTGCATGGCCTTTCCTGCCTTGTCAGGTTCTTGAGCAATAAGGTGCTGGAGAATTATTTTATGCCCTTCCAAAGCTGTATAGATGCGCCCTTTCTTACAAACATCCAGCCGAATGATCCTCTCAACAGGCGAGTCAAGGTCAATTTCCTGAAAACTGTTCAAAAGATCTAGGCGTGACATGCATCTCGTTTTTTGGTTGACCAATAATTGGTCGACCAATTATTGGTCAACCAAATCTACTGCTTCTTTTTTAATTGACAAAATTTTTTTTCAAAAAAAAGTCGGCAAAAATTAAATATATCGTTTGGGGAAGTCGTAATCTAATTCTCAAAAAAATCCAAATCGAATTAATTGTCTTTACGAGGCGGTATTTAGGGCTATCCCTTAGTCTTGAATGGAGGTATGTATAGTTAAAGGGGCAGGCACCCGTCTTATTATTGTATAAAGACAAACACCTGCTCAGCCCTAACCAAATTGTAATAATGTATGAAACTTAGCTTCTCGACAGCGATTACATCGAAATTCAGCTTTTAGTATGAAAAAAAAATTGACCAAACCTGAAAATATTTGCTAATGACTTACCTCCAGACTGTAATATTTTACTTTTGAAAAGGCTCCTTCATCCTTCGTAGCGAGATAATTTCCGGCTTTGAAATAGTTTTCAAAAACGCCCCACTTTTGCATGTGAATATCATCGTATACTACCTTTTCGGAATCATTCAGAATGACTTCCATTCTGCCTTCCGAGGCTTTGATCTCAAGTGTAAATTTGTCAGTTCCGACTTCTTCTGCAAACGTATGGCCTTCGTCATCCGTCCAGGAACTCACCTTAAGAATTTCAGTGTCAGAAGCATCTAGATCTTTCAACTGCTTGGTTTTTACCCGTACCTTGCCATACGTCCAGTAAATTTTCAGAACAGGCGGTGCATTGTTGTCATCTTCTCCGATCCGGTCCCGTTGTTCATCGGTGAGCCTTCCATGGATCTGCATGATAATGACCCGGTGAGCTTTACCACTCGCATCCGTAGAAATCTCGGGCACACTGAGCGTACCTTTCATGCTTCCTCCCTGGGCAAAGGTCCAGTTGATCTTATTACTTCCCGGCTCCATCTGCTCTCTTAACTCTGTTCTGGAATAGGAAGAATTAGCGGTGGACGATCCCGGATAAGTATAAAAAACAAGGGAACCGTCGGTTGAGTCATTGTACATGAACTCTTGCAGCACCTCCATGTTGGCATAGTCCAGGATCTCCGGCGGTTCTACTTCTGTGGGCCGACCTACAGGTAAGGTCACTTTCCAGTGGTTCAAATCAATGTGCGGGAGGAAATAATCTACTCCTTCCACTTTTTGAACAGGTGGTGGAGGTGGTGGAGGGTCTTCCTTTTCCGGCTTTGGAGCTATTTCACTCTCTGTTACAGAACAACCGATACTGAGTATGACCACCCATAAAAGTGGGATGAAACCACCCAGGGCTATTCCAAGCCCTGAGTGGTTTTTGTTCCTATAGGATCGTTTCTTCATTATTATTCGTTTTCCACGATTTTTACATTATCCAGGAAGACTTCATTGCTGCTGTCTACAGCATTTAAAGCTCTGGCATAAATAACCACCTTATTTGAAGATGCGGTGAATGTAAAGGTAGTTGTTGTGAACATCGACTTGTCTGTATTAAAGTCGTTGGTGATGTCGTAGTATGCGTCAATAGCCGGATCCGTTTTGGAAGCATCGATGCCCGCCTCTGTTGTAATTTCTGTGTTTAAGATAAATACTTCTGTATTAATACCTTCAGCTTCCGAGCGGGTGTCGATTGAAAAAGTATACTCAACACCTTGCTCAACCTGAACGACCTGGTACAATCGGCGGCAACTGGCACTAAATTTCGCTCCTCTTGTCTTGGACCCGTTTTCGAAAGCACCATCAGAAGTGGAGTTTGGTTGCTCGTTGGTACAGTAGGTAGCATCAATGTAATTATTCAAGTCAGAATTATTCCAAAGTTCTCTGTATGGACTCGGAACTTCATTTCCATCATTATCTACAACCGTACTGTTGGGGGTCATATCCCAGGCATCTGCATTGTCACTGGTGTTATTGGTAAATTCATCAAAAGTACCGTTGAGGACCTGTACGACAAAGCCTTGAGCTACCACCAGTTTTTCGGTGGCCACATCTGTATTTCCTGTTTCGCTGTAGGCGGTTAAGGTTACTGTGTACTCTCCATCTTCATCATACGTATGAGTAGGGTTCATTCCGGTAAACTGATAACCGTCTCCAAATTCCCACAACAGCATCACCGCCCCTTCAGATGCATCCGTGAAACTGTAGCTGCGATAATCGTCCGGATCTACCTGAAAAGTAAAACCAGCCGTAACAGGCGCTAGTATATTGATGGTTTTGCTAAAAGTAGTGGACAAGCCAAATTCACTAGAGGCCGTGAGCGTAACCGTATATTCATCTGCAGAGGCATATACATGGGTCGGAGATTCCTCTGTTGATGTATTTCCATCACCAAAGTCCCACTCATAGCTTGTAGCATTTGTGGAAGTATTGGAGAACGCATACTCAAGATAATTGGACTCACTCTGTTCTACATTAAATCCGGCTGAAGGGGGGACGGCTCCTTCGGCTCCGATATCTATCGAGAAATTATCCAAACGGGCTTCAACAGGTCCGTTAAAGAAATAAATGGCAACTACGGTGTTTTCACCTGAGTTAAAGGACAATTTCTGTTCTACATAGGCCGAAGGATCTTCTGTATCATTGACCGTTACGGAGGCGAGGGTTCCGGCGGCAGTAGATTCCCGATCTGGGAAAGGACCGAACTCGGTTACCCCTAGTACGGATACGGTGATCCAGGGATCGGCTGCATTATCCAACATAGTGTACCAAAACCTCAGATCATAATTAGTATTGGCTTCTACAGCAATTTCCTGATAACCGATCCGAGATTCGTCATTAGGCAGCTTGGCACCTTGCGTTCCAAATTGTACGGGACTGCCTGTTATCTGAATAACGCCGCCCAGGTCACTGTTTCTCCAGGAATCCCGGCCATCTCCGGAGCCGTCAGGCAAAGTGTTATCTTCAAAACCTGCTTCCAGGATAATCGGCTGGAAAGGACCTTCTACCACTTCGACATCTACAGTGATTGTACTGGATACGCCGTTGGCATCGCTGGCCGTCAGTGTGACGGGATAGGTGCCTTCTCCCTGCTCGAATGTGTATACGGGATCTTTGGCGGTTGAGGTGTTTCCTCCTCCAAAATCCCAGGCATAGATGACAGATTCAGTTGAAAGGTTAGTAAATTTAACCGTTCTGAAATCTTCTAAAGTAGAAGCATAAGAAAAGTTAGCCTCGGGGAAAATCGTATCAGGGATTGAGTTGGCTTCTGGCAGCTCAAACTCAAACGGATCTTCACAGCTACTAACCAAAAAGACGATTGAAAAGCAAAGGAATATCCTCATTGCTTTGTGGAAAACATATTTCTCTTGTTTCATTTTTTGAATTTTTAGTATTAATAACCAGGATTCTGGGTTAATAAACCACCGCTCAGGTTAATTTCTCTCGACGGGATGGGTAATAATAATTTTCTTGTATCATAATCCGTGTATCCATTCTCAGCAGCATGAGCACTCAGAACCGCATCTGCCACTCCAAACCTCAACAGATCATAGAAGCGTTGATTCTCAAAGGCCAATTCTACCCTTCTTTCAGCAAGTAAGGCATCTTTGGTTAGAGCAGAAGGACGATCCTCTGCCGGATCAAATCCGGCTCTTTCTCTGACTTTCATATAGGACTCAATGGCACTGCCGTCTGAAGTTTGATCGCCGCCTGCCATAATGGCTTCGGCATGCATCAACAGTACATCTGCATACCGCAAAACAATCACATCATTACCGGCATAGCTCGGGCTTTGGCCGTAGGTAGGAGGGAAGCTTGATACATCCGAGCCTTCCGGTAGAAACTTGGTCACTTCCGTAAAACTTGGAAAAGTTACATAAGAGACTTCGGTTCGGTTGCCACCATATTGAGCAAAATCTGCTACCAGGTTATCGTTGACGATATTCAGGCCATCCTGCCTACCCTGGCGGATAGTAGCCGTGAATTCGGCAGAAAAGCCTTGACTTTCTTGTACATTTCCAAATTCATATTGAATGGCAAAAATGATTTCGTCGTTTAGTTCATTATAAAACACATCATAAAAGTCGGCCTCTAAGCCGAACTCCCCACTATTAATAATAGCCTCACACAATTGCTGTGCCGCCGCATAATCCGGACTTGGATGCGATAAATAAACTTTTGCCAAAATACCTTGTGCCGCCGCTCTGGACGCCCTGGATTTATAGCTGTTGTCCAAGTTACTAACCGCTTCTTGTAGGTCTGAGATAATTTGCGCATAAACCTGATCTTCAGATACTCGCGTGAAAAGTAACTCATCTTCTGTAGGCCCTACCACCGTGGTGACTAAAGGCACGGCGCCATATAATCTTACCAGCTTGAAATACGCAAAGGCTCTTAAAAACTTAGCTTCAGCCGCATAAGCACTTTGATTACTTTCATCCGCTACCTCAATAAAGTTTAGAACATTGTTTGCTCTAAAAATGATCTCGTACATAGATTGGTAAAAATCTTCAGATTGTACATTGTTCGCATCCACTCTGTATCGGTGAAAATCGGCCCTTGAACCTTCTAAGGTAGCAGTTCGGGTGTTGTCACTACGCATTTCAGTCACCATGAATTCAAATTGAATCCCACGGTTATACTGAGTCGTGTTGGATTCGGTATTTACGTTAACTCCCTGAATGGCATCATAAATCCCAATAATACCAGCGAGGACATCATCATCAGAGTTAAAAAATGCGTCGACAACAATAGCAGAATCAGGTATTGGATTTAAAAATTCGTCTTCACAGGAATAGAGCAGAAGGCCCATTGCTGCAAAAGTTATATATTTTAAATATTTCATTATTGTATTGTTTTTATGCTTTATGTTAAAACTGAACGTTTAGCCCGGCAGTGACTGTCCTGAATAAAGGCGTACCTGCTCTTTGAGCACCGTAGGTTATCGGCGTATTACTACTATCGATAAATTCAGGGTTGAACCCTTTGTACTCATCAGAAGTCTTGTAGATCAGGTTCTGGCCGGAGACATACAATCGCAGTCCTCTGATGCCAAATCTGCCTAGTTGAGCTTCCGTGAAATTGTAGCCAATGTTGACATTTCTCAGTGAAAAGTAAGAGGCGCTTTGTACAATGTCGTCCGTGTGTACTCTTTGTTGTAGGAAAGAAGCATCAGGAATGATACCATCCTCCACGACTTGTTGTACATCCGAAGTAGCTCCTTGCCAGTGGGTGAAGAAGTACTGATCTCCAACATTCCTCACCTGAGCACCCTGACTTGCCTGGATCATAAAGGAAAAATCAAAGCTGCCAAAGGCAAATTCATTGGTAAGACTCCAGATCAGATCTGGGTAGGGATCGCCCAGGATCGTCTTGTCTTCATCTGAAATTAAACCGTCGCCATTTAAGTCTCTGACGATTACATCTTCTGACAAACCATTGATAGGAATATAAGGTGAGTCATAGTATTGGGTAGATAATTCCTTATCTACAACATATCCATAAAAGGAGGATATGGGGTTACCTACGGAGTTAATCCATTGTGAGTTTCTACCAAATGCATCAACGGTTAATTGTCCGTCGGATTCACCAAAATCTAATAAGGTATTCTGGTTAGTAGAAGCGATCAAGGTAGTACTCCAGCTTAATTGTTTACCGGTAATATTTCTGGTTCTTAATTCGAACTCCCATCCTTTGTTTTCTACTTCCCCTAAGTTCACAATACCTGCATCAAAACCCGTAACAAAAGAAACAGGATTTTCGAGCAACAACTTATCACTCGTTCGGACGTAATAGTCGATCGACCCTTGCACTCTGTTATCGGCAAAGCCAAAATCGATTCCCGGATTGAATTCCTCTGAACCTTCCCATTGCAATAATGGATTGACAATGCTAAGTGGAGAAACACCTGCTGTAATGGTACCTTCTGTGATGGCGCTGGTTGAGTTCAACAAGGCCAGATATGGATAATTATTTACAATATCATTCCCTACACTGAAGTTTTCATTACCGGTAAGTCCGTAGCTGACTCTCAGCTTCAATCTGCTGACTAGGTCATTATCGCTTAAGAAGCTTTCATTGTGGACATTCCAACCAAGTGAAACGGCAGGGAAGTTACCCCATTTAGAATTGATCCCAAATACGGAACTGGCATCTCGTCTGAAAGAAGCATTGATTAGGTATCTGTTGTCATACACATAGTTGATCCTTCCAAAGTAGCCTATCTTATTTTTCTCATAATTGATCTCCTCAAATTCGGAAACTATTGTGGCTCCTTGTAAATTTTTCAACAGATCATTCGTGAATCCGGAACCGGTAACGATGCTGTTTTCTGCCATCCTTTTTTGAAAGGTGGCACCTACCAGCAAACCAAGTCCGTGCTTACCAAAGTCTCTGTTATAAGAAATCGTATTATCCGAAATGATTCTGTTCTGCACTCTATTTTGTAAGTTATACTGAGCTCTACCTGCTCCGGCAGAATGATGCAGTACACCATCATATCTTGTTCTTTTACGATTTTCTATTGTTACACCAAGTGAGGTTTTCGCTGTAAGTCCATCTGCGATATTATAGCTTAAATAAGCAGAGGATAAAAGTTTGGTATTATACTCATAATGTTCTCTTTCCACATATTGTGCATAAGGGTTCATGTCTCCGGAAGTACGTGGCCTGCTGGAGCCCTGATCATCCGTAGGATCTATATCTATATTGTCCAGATGATCCTCTAAAAAGTAATCGCCTACTTTAACATCCGGATACTCATCTCTGTCAACATATTTTATGGTTTCTTCTGTATGGTAGATGAGCAACCAGGGCGATTGCCGGATCGGGTTATGAATAGAAGTAGGTAGTGCCCGACGTTTTGAATGGGAGGGGTTGATCTTAAATCCAAATTTTAGATCGTTAGATATTTCCGTATCCATCTTAATGTTACCCGCATATAGGCGGTAGTCATCGGTAATAACCACCCCCTCATCGCCTAAGGTTCTTAAGGAAATGCTGAATTTTGTTGCATCATTACCTCCCCTTGCAGAAAAAGAGTGACTGGAAATATATCCGCCGTCAAAGAACACATCCTGCCAGTCTCTGTCCACACCGGTTTCTTCCACCAACTGTAAGGCATATTGTGAATTATTGGTAAGGAAGCCGGCCTGAGCTAATTCAAAATCAGCCCATTCCCGGGTGTTCTTTTTATACTCATCGCTTCCGAAGGCTTCTTTTCTTCCGATATAAGTTTCGTAGCTAAACTTGGTTTTGCCCGACTGGCCGCTTTTCGTTGTGATCAGGATGACGCCATTCGAACCTTCACTACCGTAAATAGCTGCAGAAGCGGCATCTTTTAAGACTTCAAAAGAGGCGATGTCATTCATGTCCATGTTACCCAGAAAGTCAGCATCTACCACCAATCCATCGACTACGACGGCAGGGCCGGTGTTGGCATTGATAGATCCAAAACCTCTGACGGTGATAGTAGGAGCTGCTCCTGCTTCTGCTGAAGTGGCCTGGATATTAACCCCTGATACCTGCCCAACAAGTGCGTCATCCACCCTTGCTACGGCTATTTGATCTAGTTTGGTGTTTTCAACCCTGGACACAGATCCGGTTAAGTGAGATTTTTTCTGGGTACCGTACCCGATCACCACAATCTCATCAATTTGCTCGACGTTGAGTTCTAACACGATATCCAGATCAGTATCCTGAGTGACAAGTACTTCCTGATCCATGTATCCGGTATAGCTAAATATTAAGGTGGTATTCTCTTCCACTTGAATGGAAAATTTCCCATCAAAATCAGTAACGGTACCAACTGATGGATCGCTCTTTACATAAATAGCTGCGCCAATGAGAGGCAGTCCCTCATCCGCAGAAGTCAATGTCCCTGTGACGGTTATTTTCGCCTCATCAGATAGCCGGAGGTCTTTTAAGTCGGCACTCCCTGATAAAAGCATCGGGAAGCATAGCAACAAACCCAGTAGGCCTGAAAACAGGATGGATTTGTTGGGATAATTTTTTAATTTAGCAACCATAACATATTAATTTTTATTTTAATCATTTCGCTCACCCTAACCGGTGAGTTTTTTTTTGTTCTATATCTAGGTTTTAGGGAATAAAATCCCCGCTTAAAATGATGTTACATTTTAAGTCAGCTTAGTATAAGACAATACTTTCCAAGGCAAGGAAGCTGCAAGAACAGCTGCTTGCCTATGAAGGAAGCCTACCGAATACTAAAATCATGGCAGTAAAAAGTATAAGAATTCGGGGAATTTACTCCATCAACTGGAATTGACGGGATGTTTCAGTTTCATACAGAGTGAGATTTATTTGGTTATAGTTTGTATTATTTCGAGTAGCGTCGGTTTCAGATATTACGGAAATTAATTATTCTTTCAAACTCCTACTGTAGTCAAGGGTGTCTCCGAGGTGATCCCGCATAGCCTGGGCTGCGTTTTCAGGTTCCTGAGCAATGATGTGTTTGAGGATAACCTTGTGTTCATCAAGTGCCGTATAGGTACGTCCGTCTTTGCATACATCCAGCTGAATAAAATTATTGATGATGTCGGGAGTGATGATCAGCATTAAAGATTTCAGAACTGTATTCTTGCTGGCTTCTGCTATTTTTAAATGGAACATGAGATCCTCTTCAACGGCCTGAAGCCCGTGGTTGACTTTTTCTTCGTAAGCCTTGAGGGCTTCCTTCATGCTCTCGATGTCTTCCTCGGTCCGTCTTTCTGCTGCTAACCTAGCAGATGCCGTTTCCAGTAGCACCCTGGTTTCTATTAATGAGCCGAAATCGCTGTTTTCAATCTTCAAAACATCAGAAATGAGCCCTTCCAGCGCTGTAATGCCCATGCCGGCAACGATGGTGCCGCTCTGGGGGAGGGTTTTTAAGATTCCGTAAAACTCAAGTTTTTTTATCGCGTCTCTTACATTTGTTCGGCCTACGCCCAGCACCTCCGCAAGCTTGCGTTCGGGAGGAAGGCGGTCGCCTGGCTTTAACTGACCGGAAGTAATGAGCTCTCTTATTTGTCGGATGATTCTTTCAACAGGTGATTCTAAATTAATTTCCTGAAAGTTTTTGAGTATGTCTGAGCTTGCCATTCGAGTTAGATTATTTTTTGTTTTTGGTTGACCAAAAATTGGTTGACCAATTGATGTTTGCCTAAAAGTACTGTTTATTTTTGTTTTGACAAAATTTTTAACTAAAAAAGGCAAATAGGAATATTAATATGTGGTTTTGAAAGAGGAAAAAAGACAGGAAGTGTTTTTTTAGATAGAATTATAAAAGGAGGCTGTCGAAACCCACCGGCCGGCCGGCGGGTTTCGACAGCCGATAATATTTATTTGAGACGCCCCCTTTTTACCCTAAGCCTAGGCAAGTGATCAAAGTTGTCATTTCCTCAAATGAAATAAAATTCGAAAAACGTCCTTTACAATAATATGCTTAGTAATAAGGATACGTATTTTCCGGCACGATCAATTCATACTCTGATTGCAGGAACATAACCAGGTCCACCAGTTCCTGGACTGTCATCACTTCATTGTAGTTGTATAACTCCATTTTTGATTGACCGCCCGGCAGGGTGACCTCCTGGTCTTTTTGATACTGTTTGGAAATCTTATGTGAAGGATTGATCACAGCGGTTAACAATTCTCCATAGGACTGTATTCTAGGGACTTTACCGCCTAGTTGAATATGGACATCTTCGGCTTCCTCATTGCCGTTCCAGCCAATATCTGCAATACTGTGACAGTCGTTGCAGTATAGGTCTTTAAAAGCTTGCTTGCCATCGGCAATATTACCCTCTGGCAAAACAAAGTTCCTCATAGTGGATCGATCCTGGCAGGCGGTTGTGATGGCTAAGCCGGCGATGATGATCAGTACCAGCCAGTGGTTGAGCAGGCTGCTCAGCATTCTCCTTTTTTTCATAGCAGTTTTATTTTTATTAAAAACCTTCGTCTTTGACGATGGTTATGTATGTTGGCTGCGCCAGTGTTTTTTTGACACAAAAAGTTGTTTTTATACAAGCCCGTAGTTCACTTTGGTTACTGACTCTTAATAAGGTAAGCTAAGAAAGGGAGAATTGCAGTGATTTTTCTCATCTTCTGCGAGAATCTAAAAAGCAGGGGTTGGGTAAAAACTCGTTCCTCGCCTGCCTGACGGCAGTCAGGTTTTTACCCACCCCAGATAATTTTGTTTTGGAGGTGGTTTAAAGAAAAAAACTTCGTTTTTTTCTTTAAACCACCTCCAAAAAATATATTATTGGTTGTGTGAACCCGCCTGCCGGCCGGCAGGAAGGCCGAAGGACTTTTTACACAACCCCCTGCTTTTTTAATACTTCTTCACAACGCCTTCCGTCTTCCCTTTCCAGTTATCTGTCCGAAAAGGAGAAGCCGGTAAGCCTTCTTTATTATATAGGTTCGCATCGTCCGGATTATCCGCCCAGGCATAGCGGACCGCCACTGGCTTGTCAACCTCTGGGCTGAATACTTCTATCTGATTCCCGACAATCCTTGCCTGCGCCCAGTGAAATTGCTGATCTGCTCCGGCAATCGTAAAACTCTTCAGGTAGCCATATTGATCCTTGGCGACGAGCCCAGAGCCAATGTGGTCAAAGGAAAGGGTGATTTTATTGCCTTCAATACGCATGTCCTTATACATCGGGCCGGCATACACCACCTTTTTCCCATAATTCTTGTACAGAGCATTTAGAGCCAATCGCAGGCCAACGTCTTCTTTGTTTTTGGGATGAATATCATCGGCCTCTCCAATGTCTATAGCTACGGCCATGCCGGTTTTGGGAAGTTCGAGGGCCATGGTCTGTGCTTCGCGAAGCTCCGCCCAGTTGCTCGGACCTGGCGCTGGCTGTGGAGCCATGAAATTGGCCAGTTGCACCCAGTAAAAGTCGAGATCTTCCGACAAGTACTGCCGCCAATCCTGAATGAGCATGGGGAAAAGCTTCCGGTATTCGTAGGCCCGGTCGGCATTACTCTCTCCCTGATACCAGATAACGCCCTGCACGGCATAGGGCAGGATCGGATGGATCATGCCATTAAACAGGACGGTAGGGTGGTCATTGGGAGCAGTGCCGGAGGCATTGACTTTGAAAAGCCCCGGGCTGATGCGAAATTTCCATGGGCCGGCTAAGGACTTTTTGAAGCCGTCGCTTTCGATAAAAAGTTGTTCTTCCATGCCGTGTAGCCCGCCACCCCCTCCGGTATCATTTACCCGGATGGTAATCACGTTTTTTCCCGCCTTTAAATAAGTTGCCGGCACCTGATAAACTCTCGGGACATTGTACTTTTGGGTCATACTACCTACTAAATGGCCATTTACATAGGTCAGGTCATCATCATCGATGGGGCCAAGTGACAGGCTCATGTTTTTACTTGCTACTTCGGAAGGCAAGTCAATGGTTTTTCGATACCAGACGACTCCGTCCAGTTCCGTCATGCCCTGGCTCTCCCAAAGACCCGGCAGGTCCATACTTCCCCATTTGTTATCATCATAATCGGCGGCTGCCCAGAGGGCCTGGCCATTTTGCAGGCCATCTGGAAGATCCTCACCTGTGGTTTGAATTATTTTTTCATATTTGGCCCTGGCAGCTTTCTGAAATTGTGCAATATCAAATTCCTTTAAGTCTTCTACATGCTTTTTATAATAAGGCACTTGTTGGGCGGAGGCAGCGCTCATCCAGGTTTCTACCACTGTCCCTCCCCAGGAGGAATGGATCAACCCTACCGGCACCTTGAGTTCTTCCTGCAATTTTTTTCCGAAAAAATAAGCGACGGCCGAAAAATCGGCAATAGATTCCGGAGTGGTTAATGTCCATTCTCCAACTTCCAGGTCATCCAGAGGCTGAAAGGCTACTTTCCGGGCCACAGTGAAAAGTCGCAGATTGGGGTTGTCAGCGGCCTGGATGGCTTCTTCCTTGTCTAACATTTGGAGGGTATATTCCATATTAGATTGTCCGGAACAAAGCCAGACTTCGCCGCAGAGGATATCCTGTACCTCTAGCTTTTCCTTCCGGCTGCTGACTTTAAGGACGTAAGGCCCGCCGGCTTCAAGCGGTTTCAGCTGGGCTTCCCATTTTCCGTTTTTGCCCGCCTTAACTTCAACCTCTTGACCGGCCAATTGGACCTTCACTTTTTGCCCAGCCTCTGCCCAGCCCCAGATCGGGATGGGGGCTTTCTGTTGCAGCACCATGTGATCGGAAAATATTTTGGGAAGGCCTAGTTGGGCATTTCCTTGTACAGACAAAAAACTGAAGATGCAGAATAAGAGATAGGTTGGGATGCGCATTTTTTTTACCGGAAAATAAGGAATCATTTTCAGACATGTCATGTCTAGACATGACATGTCTGCGTTTTTTTTTCTAAATGCTTGATTATTAGCGTTGATAGCTACATGACATGTCCTCTGAGCAGGAATATGACATGTCTAGATATGTCATGTCTTTTTCCCGCTTCATAAAATGAGATAACGAAAGACGTCCAATTTTTCATTTGCCCATTTCCCTTAGCTAGTATTGCCCTTATTCATAACCTTCAACACTTAAATTATGAGAGACTTTAATCACCCACTATTTTCAGTTATTACATCTATTACCGTGACATCTTTGATCAGAAAGCCAGCCGCTATTGTTTCTTTGAAACTACAGGAGGGCTTAAAAAGATTAGGATGAATAGTAAGCTTGCTTTCATGCTATCAAGTTATGCTTTTAAAATAATCAAACATCTTTTTACGCTCGCTATTCGTTGGAAGATAGCCCCGCCCTGCTTCCATGTTTTCCAGTACATGAGCGACCTGCGTCGTAGCTGGAATGGCACAAGTAATGTCCCGATTGGAGACAATATATTTAAGGAAAAAGGCAGCCCAGCTTTTTATATCATAATCTATTGCCCAGGAAGGAAGCGGTTTTTTCCCAACCTTATCGAAAAGAATCCCTGTTTTAAGAGGCTGGTTAATAATAGTGGCTACACCATAGTCGGCGGCGGTTGGTATCAATACTTTTTCTGCATGTGGGTTGTCGATATTGAAGTTAAACTGGACAAAGTCCAACTCATATTTTTTAATTAGCTCCGCCAGATCCTGATGGGCACTATTGACATAATGGGTGACGCCAATGTATTTGAGTTGCCCCTTTTCTTTGGCCTCCTTTAAAGAGGCATAATGGGTTTTGAAATCCCGGATGTTGTGGATGTGGTTGACTTGTACTCTATTGTTGAAAAAACGATTAGAGCTATTCATTTGCCGGATGCCGCTTTCTTTTCCATTGGTCCAGACCTTCGTTGAAACCCACAATTGCTTGAGTATTTTTAAATCGCGGGACAGTATTCCAATGACCTCCTCAGAGGACCCGTACATGGGAGAGCTGTCAATGACCCTTCCTCCTTGTTGGTAAAAAGTATGCAGCACTTTTTTCATATTGGCCATCCTGCCGGGGCTGCCCTTAGTGTCAAAAGTCAGCCAGGAGCCCATGCCGATGACCGGTATTTTTTCTTCGCTGGAAGGGATGGCTCGCTGAATTAAATTGGATGGTTTTAAAATCAAGGCTTGGGGGCTAATCGTAGAAAGACCCATAAGGCCCATACCTTTGAGGAATGCTCTTCTTTTCATAACAACAATTTGTAGAGGTGAGTATCTTTTTTACAAAATACGGATGATTTTGCTTAAAAGACACTCTTAAACCCGACAGGCTTGCGTTTTTCGAATTTTGATTGTAAAACCAGATAGTCACTTCCCAGAAAAATCTTTAGCAGAGCCATTAAATCGGCTAGCATCGTAGTCTTGTTGAGCTGACTGTACATATTTTCGATATCTCTGATAATGGATTGGAACAGCAGGTCGCGACTGATCTCTCCTTCTTTATAGGTAGCGATGAGGTGATACCAGGGGATGGAAGGAATATAGCCCGGCTTTTTCTGGTATTTCTTGTCTAGGTCCAGGAGGTAGTTCTTGCGGATGGTACGGATGGCTTTGATGTGTTTTTTTTGAAAAAGCAGAGTCTCGAGGTACGTTGTGAAAAAGGTATGCCAGCGATAATGAAGCACTTCCTTTCGGTAAGCCAGAAGGAAAGATTCGGCCTGATTTTCGGCATTATTATACAGGCCGTTTGCATTCAGGCACTTGACGTGGAAGGATACGAATCCGATCTTATTGTAAAAATTTTTGGATTTGCGCATGTCATGCGTCGATTGCTGCATTAGTTTCAGGGCTTCCTGGTTCTTTTTTTGTCTGAGCAAGATGGCGCAAAGGTTATTAACGTATAAAATATGATCATGTGTTTTTTGACGAATGGATAAATAGCCGTAATAGGCAGCCTTGTCCAATTCCTTGAACTTGGTGTGCAGCAGAAGACGGTTGCTGTAATAATTCAGAAGTAAGCGTTTGGAATAGTATTTTCCCTGCTTGAACAACTCATCAATGGAGTCAAACTTTTCCTTTAGCTGATCGAATCGATCGTAGTTCAAACCAATAAAGATGAGTCGGATCAGAGCGAGGTATTTGTTCAGACCGTCAACTTTTTCATCATAAAAAACATTTGTCATCCAGTCTTCCCACTGAATGGACTCAGTGTTATTTTCCGCGTACTGCCTTACAACGTCTATACTGGCCTGATGGAGTTGTTCGTTAATTTTTTTGGAAGCCTTATAGGCGTCCTGATATTCCTCAACAAAATTACTGGCCAGTTCATGATCTCTAAATCTCATACGGATGAGCAAAAAATGACGGTAATGCTGGACCAGCTCGAAAAATTTGGTAAAGAAAAAATGAGGATGCTCATACTTTCGGATGGCCTTCAGCAGTTTTTTTTCTTCTTCCGGCGTAATGGCATCGATGGTGATCTGTCTTTCCAGGTGGCTCATCCACTCAAATTGCTCGTCCACATCAATCGCTTTTAGGCGCTCAACGATCCAGTTTTTGAGGTTGGTATACTTGCGCTTGTCTAAGGAGGTGTCATAAGGGGTAAATTGTGTAATCTGCCGGCAATTTTGATCGACTCTTTCAAGTATGGACAGCTTTATATTGTCTTCAAAATTTTGAATAGACAATAGGTACTGCGTCTCGTGCGGAAGCAGCGAATTGGCAAATTCCGTAAAGCGTTTTAGTTTTTGACGCATAAAAAAAGTTTAATAAGGAAGTGCGCCGGCGCACTTCCTTATTATTAAATCACAAGTCCTCCATCCACGCTCAATGTAACGCCTGTAATAAAGGACGCTTCATCTGAAGCAAGGAACAAATACGCATTGGCAATATCTTCCACGGTACCCATGCGAGCCATAGGCGTCCGGCTGAGCATCATGTCCATGACCTTCTCAGGCACGGTGCCGATCATTTCAGTTTGAATAAAACCAGGGGCGACTGCATTGACCGTAATGCCTTTGCGGCCGAGTTCGCGCGCCCAGGTTTTGGTCATGCCGATCACGCCGGCTTTGGTGGCCACATAATTGGTTTGCCCAAAATTGCCGTACAATCCCACTACGGAGGCGGCGTTGAGTATGCGGCCGGAAGCCTGTTCTACCATGTATGGACTAATGGCTTTTGTGCAGTTGAACACTCCTGTCAGATTGACGTCGATGACCTGCTGCCATTGCTCAGGTGTCATTTTCTTCAAAGAAGCATCCCGGGTAATACCTGCATTATTGATCAAAATATCGATCTGCCCGTATTGTTCCATTACCTTCTCGGCTGCCTGTGTGACTTCTCCAAAATCACTGGTATTGACTTTCATAAAAAGACATTCTTTGTCTTCTCCCTGGAAGGCCTGTGTAGTGGCCTTTCCGGCCGTCACATCTACATCCCAGATGACTACTTTGGCTCCTTCTTCAAGGAACTTCCCTGCGGTGGCTTTACCTATTCCTTTGGCTGCACCGGTTATGATCGCAACTTTATTTTTCAATCTATTCATTTAGTTGGTTTTTGTTTTGCAATTTAAAACAATGCCAAAGGTAGAGAGGGGATTAAGATACAAAAAAAGGGTTGACTTGTGAGGTTTATTTTAGTTTTGGGTAGGTAAAACGTTGAAAGATAGTGTTTTGTGATCATGTTTTTTGGTGTTGACTTGATTTGCCTGTGGGCTGGCGCCCACAGTTGTGGAGGTGGCGTCCCTTTGGGACTTTACCCGTGGGGTTGTGTAAAAAGTCCTTCGGCCTTTTTCCCCAACCAATAATATTCTTTTAGGAGGTTGTTTTAAGAAAAAAACGAAGTTTTTTTCTTAAAACAACCTCCTAAACAAAATTTTCGGGGGTGGG
>JAUIKE010000251.1 GCA_030430845.1 Bacteroidia bacterium
CGATTAATAGAAATATTGAAAAGATGGTATAGCGATTCATTGTTGTTTTTTTAAGATTTTAGTTTACCCATATTACGCCCCTCCAGGGCTACTTTCATACCAATGGGGTTGTGTAAAAAGTCCTTCGACCTTTTTCCCCAACCAATAATATTCTTTTAGGAGGTTGTTTTAAGAAAAAAACAAAGTTTTTTTCTTAAAACAACCTCCTAAATAAAATTTAATGGGGTGGGTAAAAACGAGGAACGAGTTTTTACACAACCCCATTGAGCGAGCTACCTAAAAAGTTACATTCAAACCAAAGGAATACGTCCGCTGATACGGGTATCCCTGTCCGTCCCCCCAGGCCTGGCCGGGTACGTTCAGCAATTCCGGGTCTACCGGCATGATCATGTTGGTATTTTCCCAGATGTTTTCTCCACTTACGTAAATGTTCAGGCGTTCGATCCCGATCTTGCGGGTAATGGCTGAAGGCAAAGTATATCCAAGCGTCAGATTTTTCAGGCGGATGTAAGAAGCATCCTGGATGTAGCGGGATTGAGGTGCGATCAACTGCTTGCCTGCTCCCAGGGCGGCGTAGCCGAACAAGCGAGGGAAATAAGCATCGCGGTTATCAGGCGTCCAGTAGTTGCCTACGATGTGCTCTAACACGGTGTTGTACGGACGATTGTACACACTCCACATAAAGGCATCGTCCCGGCCGGGCAAAAAGTCGTGCTTCCCAACGCCCTGCAAGAAGAAGGAGAAGTTGAAGTTACTCCAGTCAAAACCACCAGTGAGACCATAGGTCATGCGGATCGAGCTATTTCCGATCACCTTCATGTCGCCTGGGTTGTCAAGTGTGAAGTCTCCTTCGTCGATTACACCGTCGTTGTTGAGGTCGGCAAAGCGAAGGTCACCAGGTGCCAGATCGGCAGGGCGGCGCATCAGACCCGTGTGGTCAGGAGCCGCATCGATCTCTTCCTGCGACTGGAAAAAGCCTAGAGTTTCGTAGCCCCAGATCTCTCCAAAGTCCTGCCCGACGTAGTAATCGCCCAGGTAGTTATTCGGGTTGTCAAAACGGGTGATCTTCGACTGGTTGTCGGCCAGCACCACCCCCAGGTTGTAGCGGAAAGGCTTGCCAAATAAAGTCGTTTGATCATTCCACTTCACAGAAGTTTCCCAGCCGGTCGTTCTCAGATCGGCGGCGTTTTCGTTAGGCTCTGAAGTACCCAAAACGGCAGGTAAGGTCCGTCCTTTTGTCAACATGTCTTTCGTATCGCGCTGATACCAATCAAAAACGACATCCAGTTTGTAGTTCCAAAGGCTGAAGTCGATCCCGAAGTCCAGCGTAGTCACCGTTTCCCAGCTTAAGTTAGAAGCTACAAGGCCCGGGCTGCTGATGGACAGTGGGCGCGACCCATTGATGACTACGCCCGAGTTGTAGGTAGACATCGTCGGGATATAAGCATAAAAAGAAGGTACCTGCTGGTTACCCAATGAACCGTAAGAAGCACGTAGTTTCAAATTGCTGATGGTAGATTTCAAGCCTTCGAAGAAAGGCTCTTCCGAAACTCTCCATCCGGCAGAAACAGAGGGGAAGAATCCAAATCGCTCGTCTTTAGGGAAACGAGAGGTTCCGTCATACCGGCCGTTCAATTCCAACAAGTACTTATCGGCGAAGCTGTAGTTCAAACGGTAAAAGACGCCTCTTACCGCCCATTCACTGGCGCTCCCATCCACAACCGCCTCACCGACGGCCAGGTTGATAGAGCCCAGGTCACTCACCAGATCGTCTCTTTGAGCAGTACTAGAACCGAAGGTTCTCAATTCCTGATTGAAACCTACCGTGGCTTTTGCCCTGCTTCTGCCAAATTCCTGCTCAAAGCTGGTATATAAGTTAAATACGTGGTATTCATTATTGGTGCGAACATTTCTGACGCGGCTAACCCCTCTGGTACTAGCCACTCCGGGGTTCAGTTCATTGCGGTAATAGGTGATCGGACGATAAAATTCGTCGATCTCTCTTCCATCCGTCTGATAGGTGTAATCACCAAAGATCTTCCAGCGATTGTCCAGAAAGGAGGCTTCCAGGCCGGTGCTGTTTTGAAGGAATTTTTCCTTATTGGAACCAGGCGCGCCGTCCCGAAGGAAAGCAACAGAAAAGCCGCCTGGGTAAGTCCAACTACCGTCAGGGTTGTATACCATGGTCTCGGCTCTACCCAGGATCGCAGCGTACCTTTCCAGGCTTACGGTTCCGCCATAGTAAGTTTTGTAATCGTACACCCCGTTATTGAAGAAGGTATTATTTTTGATCTTCAGCCAGTCCGTCACCTGAAAATCCAGCTTACTTCTCAGGTTGAAGCGATCGTATTTGTCGGCATCATACTCATAAATACCATCCTGAAAAAGATAGCCGCCCGACAGATAGTAGCTGAAGTTATTCGCACCTCCGGAAAAACTTAGGTTGTGCTGCGTCATTGGCTGGTACTCTTCATAGATCTCATCATACCAATCCGTGTTGCCGTAGTACTCATACGTCCCATCGTTAGTGATACGCACTCGCTCCATATCCGGATTTTCAGAAACAGCTTTGGCATACTCCAGTTGCTCGTCTGTGTAAGCACCCGTCCCATTCCAGGCTTTTAATGCCTCGTGATAGAGGAGCATACTGGTATAGGTATCGGTAACCGCTTGAGGTAGAATGGTGGGTGTGTTGATGGCGCCAAAAGCAGAATAATTCACTCTGGGCTTGCCGGACTGTCCGGCCTTGGTTTTGATCAGGATCACCCCGAAGGCCCCGCGCGCACCGTAAATGGCAGCAGAAGCGGCATCTTTCAAAACGGTTACACTTTCTACATCAGCCGGATTCAATAAGTTAACCAGCGAGGCATCACTCGGAATCCCGTCAATAAGGATCAAAGGTGAACCGCCATTGATCGACGTTACGCCTCGAATATTAAATTGCGGACTGCTCCCGGGGGTTCCGTCCGAAAAAACCACCGTCAGGTTAGGGATCACACCCTGAAGTCCTCTGGAGACATTAGATAATGGTCGGCTTTCCAGTACTTCTGCAGGCGCCTGATCCACGGCACCGGTCAGATTTTCTTTTTTTGTCGTTCCGTATCCCACTACTATGACCTCATCAATGGAGGTAGCGGCGGATTCCAGGCCTATGTCAAGGGTGTTTTGCCCTGCCTGAACAGTAATCGTCTTTTCCAGCATCCCCACATAAGTGAAGCGCAATTGATCTCCTTCAGAGGCATTAATGGTGAACTGACCATCGACGTTGGTCACGGCCCCGGTAGTGGTTCCAACTTTTAAGATGGATACGCCTACCAGTGGTGCTCCAGCATCGTCGGTGACCACACCGCTGATGTTTTGCCCCATCAGGAAGCCTGCTGTAAGACACAGCAGAATAAATGGGAAAAAGGCTCTCGTTAACATGTGCTAATGATTTTAGTTAGAATTTCCGCCAAACTAGACAAGAGCCTTTAACCCCTTTTTAAACCCAGGTTACGTTTTTGTTAATAAAATAAACTAAAACACTATTCACTAACAACCAAAACCTAATGTATTAAATAAAACATCATTTACAAATGACAAAAAAACTGAATCGCACACAAATTACTTAAAGTAAAAATTATTCACCATTTCAAATAGTGAAAAACATTTACAAATAGTCAATTAAAGTAAAAAAAACTCCTGGAAAAATGATCCCAGGAGGGGTGGTTTAAGAAAGAAACTCTCTTTTTTTCCTTAAACAGTCTTTAAGAAATATATTATTGCCAATCAAGGATATTGATTCAGCGGCACCTCAGCGGAATGGAACTGTATCCCCAGTTCCCGACTGGCCAGGGCATTGCTGTAAACGGTTTTGGACGGCCCCTTGGGTTCTTTTTTATTGAGCATCAACCCTAAGTCAGAAACCCGCCAGCTATCCGTACTCAATAAATAGTTTTTCCCATGCAAACCATCCAGGGTAGCGGCTTTGCAAATGGCCTGGCCTACATCGGCCACATCCACTACCGCAAAATAGATGTCCTGATCGAACATCATCTGAACGAAGGGGTCAGGTGCAATGTGGTTTTTAAACAAGTATTGAATACCCATGGAGGTAGAATCCTCTCTTCTGGATAAGGCGGGTCCCATCACCCCGGTAGGTGAAACGCTGACTATCTCAAAAGGCAAGTCGGGATTTTCATCCAAAAACTTTCGGATAGCCTGATCGGCAAAATATTTCGACTGGGCATAAGGATGATTGCTTTCGTGAAAATAGGGGGTATCCTCTTCTGTATACAGATGGTCATCGGCCCGGCCGGCCGCCGGCATCGGGAAAGCCGTATTGTAGGCCGCTACCGAGGCCACGAATACTACCTTTTCCAAACCTTCCTGCCCTTTAATGATATCCAGGAAATCCTTTGTCCCCTGTACCGTGGGTTCAAAAAAATCCTTCTGTGGGTCTTCTACATTCAAATGAAAAGGTGTTCCGGTATGGACGATGATCTCACAGCCTTTGATAAATTCTTTTACAGAGTTTGGAACCCGCAGGTCCATGGACACCAATGCAAGGTTTTCTGCTTTTTCAAAGCTTTTTAAATGTTGATAATGGTCTTCCTTCTTAATATCCCGGGCGGAGACTTTCACCTGGAAACCTTCTGCCAGCAATTGACGAGTGACATAGCTGCCAATGTATCCGGCTCCTCCAATAATTCCTACTGTTTTCATCATAATAAGTTTTGAGTTTTGTGTAAAATGTGTTTTTCCAAAATTAAATAGCTTCAGTGCTTGTTTAAAACCGGTTCTTCCAAAGCACTCTCCACTTCTTCCGAAGGGCGGGTTTTAGCTTCCATTGAAAAATTACAGTTTGTAAAATAGGTTGCGGCGGCCGCCGCAACCTATTTTACAAGCTGTAATGAAATTTAACTTATGTACATCGCAACTTGATTTAAGGACTTTTGAGTTGGAACAAAAAGTAATACTGCAAACCCTCTTCTTCTTTTTCTTCCATTTGCCCATTAAGCTGACGAGTGAGCAATTGTACCAGCTTGCTGCCGAAGCCCCTTTTTCCTGGCGCCACTGTCCCCTTGCCAATGCCGTTATCTTCCACGATGAGACTTAGGTGTCCCTCTTGGGTTTTCTTCATCCCCACGCGAATCACTCCTTTTTTCCCCTCGGGAAAAGCATATTTTATGGCATTAGTCAGGAGTTCGTTCACGATCAAGCCAATAGGGATGGCGGTATCAATATCCAGTTCAAGGGGGGCCATGTCACATTCAATCCGGATTTGATCAGCGACTTGGTAGGTTTCCAGCAGATTATCCTTGAGGTGGAGAAAATAATCTTTCATTTCAATGTCCGCCAGATTTTCTCCCTGGTACAGTTTTCGGTGAATAATGCCCATCGACTGCACTCGCGACTGGCTGGCCAGCATGACGGATCGGGCCAAGGGGTCCTCTACTTGCTCGGATTGCAGGTCGAGCAGGCTCGATACCACTTCGAGATTGTTCTTTACCCGGTGGTGGATTTCTTTAAGTAACAACTCATTCTGCGCGTTCTTTTTGGCAATCTGATCCCGCTGTTCTTTGATGATCTCCGCTTCCTGTAGCTTTTGCCGCTGCGCCTGCTCGCGAAGCCGAAAGCGCACGTACGTCCTGATCCCGAGTGAGGCAAGCGCTGCATATAAGAAAAAAGCCCACCATCGAAAATAGATCGGCGGACGGACCCTGACCGTAAAAGGAGTGCCCATTTTATACCATTGCCCCCTGTAATCTTTAGCCATGACCTCAAAAGAGTAGGTTTTTCCGGAAAAAAAAGCAGGCAGATTGGTGTAGCGGATGGTAGGGTCGGAGGTTTCTTCAGACCAGTCTGCATCGAAGCCTTTTAGTCGGGTTTTGTACCGCAAACTAAAAACATTTTTAAACGAAAGCGCGACAAATTGAAGGTTCAACTCATTTCTGCCCCATAGATCTTCCTGAAAAGAGCTGTTCGTTACATAAACAGGAACCGGCTGTTTTTCAGAAACATCCTTCCCGGGCTCATAGCGATAAAGCCCTTCGACACTCCCGATGTAAATACTTCCGTTCGGCCCCGAGTATAATTGCTTTCCCCAATTCGGCAAAGTCCGATTAGTGCCGGAAGGAGGAAGGAAAATTTGTCGCTTCAATTGGTAGCTGACCGGATCGATTTCCCACAAGCCTTTTTTTTCCGAACAAAACCAAAGCTTCCCATTTTGAGCCAACATGGCGGTCGGCTTTACTTTTAAGGGGATCAACCGCTTACTTTTCCAGCTTTTATTGTCCAATACCAGAATTCCTTTCTCCACTCCTACCCAGCATTCATCTCCCATTTGTACATAGCAGGAGAAAGCATCAAATCGGTGCCCCTCCCACTTTAAAACTTCACTAATATGATCATTGTCCGGAATAAAGGGAGCGGGTGGTTCTTCTTCAAAAAACTTCGGTGGCACCAAATCGTATTGGTCATAAGGAATTTCCGAACAATACGACTGAAGCATTTGATTGATCGATCCCATATCTGGATTTTCTAGTTGATATTCCTTCATTTTTTCCAAAAACCTCGGCAATTCAAGTTGGTAGATCCCATCCGACGCACCGATAATCAGGTTTCCCTGAGGGTCCCTAAAAAGCCGTACGATCGGATGCCAGTCGTCCGTGACTTTGAATTGGAGCGTGGTACCCGATTTTGTTTGAATGAACACCTCATTCGTCGTGGCTATGGCGATGCTTGGAGCATCCTCGGAATGAGGAAAAAGGGAGGCCGATTCTTCAGCAGAAAACTGAAGCAGATCCACCACTTCTTTGTCTATACTTTGGCCGTTTACGCCAAAGGTCTGGAAGGCCTGATAGTTAGCAGGCAGAAAAGATACCCCTTGCTCGTGTGCCAGCCAGATATATCGATTCTGGTCAACTATTAGGTCCGTCACATTTGCAGGCAAGCCTGAACCGGCATCCCATTGCCTCTTTACGTTCACCTCTGTGGTAGATATTTCCGTGATCCGGGAATCATGCTGGGCTTCTCCCCAGTAACGGATATTGGCAAAGTCAAGCAGGGTACTGTCATTTAAAACCATCATTTGGCTGCTATGCCAGAGCCCTTTATTAAGTGCTATGGATTTCTGACGGCCGTTGGTGTCCACAACTACCAAATCATCCTCCCCAAAGTAGCCCCACCATTTTCCCTGTTGATCATTCCAGCCGAGTTCTTGCATGGGAGACTTCCATTGCTCAAGAATTTTCAGGCTATCTGAGGTAATCGAAATTTTGAGGGAAAGTGGAACCATTTCTCCTCTGTGGGTGATCCATAGACTTTCGTCATTCGGAACAAAAAGCTCCAGGTATCCTCCTTCCCTATCTTTCAGCAAAGTATCCACTTTCAAATGGCTGCCGGCCGGCCACTGGTAGCGTAGCAGCAGCAGATCAGTAGCTACCCATACCTGCCCCAGCTTATCGACTGCCAGATCCCTTATGTCCTCCTTCGGTAAAGAGTAGTTTGGGGCTTCATTGACTATTTTCAGCTGCTCCACATCCATATCGGCTTTCAGGGGAAGCGCAGAAACGAACAAGCCTTTTTCTGTACCAATCCATAAATGACCTGCATGGTCTTGCATAAAAATAGGGGCTCGGACTTCCTTTCCAAACCCGTTGACGCGAAATTCCCGGCCGTCGTAGCGCACCAATCCAATCTGGTCCACATGCATCCAGATAAACCCCTCCTGATCCTGAAAAAGATGGTGAACAGGTCTGCCCGGCAAGCTAAAGTCTTCGTGAATGTACTGAACAGGATGAAGTGGGAGGATCTGTGCGTGGAGAGTAAAGGGAAAAAGGAGCAGCAAGACAAGCCAAAGCCGCCTAAAGCACAGGTATTTATTTTTTATAAAAAAAATGGCGGTCCTCCTTTCCATTGAATCCATTGTGTATTTGTCAACTGTTTTGAAAGTCTTGAATATCCATTTTAAGTTAAAAAAGCGCCAATGCAAAAAACAGTCTTCCAAAACAAGGTTTTAGGTTTCCATACATAAAACTATTTCTTCCAGTCGGTCAGATCAACTGAATGCGTTTCAGAAAAGCTTCCTTATACGATTTTCCGATGGGGATGGCTTTACGGCCCACCGTTACATGGCTATCGGCCACTTCATCCATTTGTTGTAAATTGACAATAAAGGATCGGTGCAAGCGAAACAGCTGCGCGACCTGGAGCTTTTCCTCCAGCTCCTTAAGTGGCATGGACAATAAGTACTCGGTATCTTTCGTCGCAATCCGACAGTAACTTCGTTCGGCTTCAACGTATAAAATATCTTTCAGAAAAACTTTGACCATCGCATTTTTATGCCGCACAAAAATGCGGTCGCTCAGCATATAGGAATCCTCTGTCGGCTCATTTTTTGCCTTAGTGGACAGCTTCGTTTCGGTATTTATGCGATGTAGCACCAATTCAATGGCCCGTTGTAAGTCTGTTTTTTGATAAGGTTTAGAAAGAAAAGCAAAGGGGCGTGTTTTTTTGGCCCGCTCAAAGTGAGATTGGTCCGAATTAGAGGTCAGGTAGATGATCGGTATGTCCATCTCTGTTTGAAGGATCTGGGCCGTTTCGATACCATCCAGGTCTCCCTTCAATTGAATGTCCAGCAGTATGATATCCGGAGGAGATTCTTTACAATGTAAAATGGCTTCTTCGCCGCGGGGAATGATCCCGGCAATTTCGTACCCCATTTGTTCCAGGTGCATCGAAATACGGGCAGCTATAATCATTTCATCCTCCACGATCAGGACTTTGGTTACATTAACCATTGTTTGGCTTGTTTTTTATTGAAGTCGTTTCAAGTTCTGGATTAGAACCGAGCAGCAGGGCTTTAAAGATCTTGTTTTCCAAAATACGAAAAACCCCGAAAAACAATTACCTTTTGGACTAGTTGTTCGCATTTATCAACCTATCAACTATTCACTTATGAAGTTATTGACCCAACTAGCCCTGTCGACTTTGGGGCTGCTATTTTTTTGCCTAAGTTTTAATACGCTGTATGCCCAGGAAGCGCATCGCCGCTGGCGCAAAATGAATACCATACGGGCCGACAAGTTCAACCTGGTCCTTCCGGAAGTCATGCGCGAGAATGATATCGACATGTGGATCGTCACCAACCGGGAAGGCAATTACGACCCGCTTTACCAGGACATGGGAGGCGGTTACACCTCCACCAACGGTTATTATGTATTCTTTGATCCGGGCGAAGGCCGAATTGAACGCGCTTCGCTGGGCATGAGCGGTTATTTGCTGAAAGAAGGCGGCGTGTACGATCACATCGGCTCTGCATCCGAACTGGCGGACTATGTCAAAGAACGGGACCCTCAACGCATCGGCCTGAATATCTCCAAAAACTTTGGCGGCGCCGACGGTCTTTCTCATTCCGAATACCTGGAATTATCAGAAGTATTAGGCGAAAAATACGCCCGGCGTTTTGTCTCAGCCGAAAAACTGGTATCCGACTTCCGTTCGCGCCGGGTGGCCAGCGAAATTGCTGCTTTTGCAGAAGCAGGTGAATTATCTTATACCATTGCCGAAAAAGCTTTTTCCAATGAAGTCATTACGCCTGGGGTGACGACCCTGGAGGACGTTGCCTGGTGGATGATGGAACAGCAGTTCAAACACAATCTCGGTTCCTCTTTCGGTATGCCTTCCGTTTACATCACAGGTCCCAACGGCATTGAAGCCACCTCAACAGACCGCGTCATTCAGCGCGGCGACATCCTCATGCTCGATTGGGGTGTAGGGATGATGAACTTTTTTACCGATATGAAAAGAGTCGCCTATGTACTCAAGGAAGATGAAACGGAAGTCCCCGAAAGCATCCGTCATGCCTACGAACAAGGACTTAAAGCCCGCGACCAAATCACCGGAGCCATTAAGCCTAACATGACCGCCAAGGAAGCCGAAGAAAAGGTTTATGTGGCCCTGGAAAAAGCCGGCTTTGCCCGCATGAAGGGTTTTAATCAGCCAGGCGATTCCGACAAAACGGATGTGATCATCGGCTGCCATTCCGTCGGGAATTGGGGGCACGGAATCGGCCCTTCGATCGCTTTTTTTAATCCGGTTCGTCTGGCTTATGAACTCAAACCCAGCAATCTTTTGTCCATCGAATTATTCGCCTATACCAAAATTCCGGAATGGGGCGGTAAAAAGTTGAGAATCCCCCTGGAAGACGATGCGGTGGTGACCGAGAGAGGAGTGGAATGGTTATATCCTGTTAATAGAAAGGTACTGGTCATAAAATAAAGGTTGGGGTGCCGAATTCGCTATCAGGCCAATGTGGTTGTGTAAAAAGTCCTTCGGCCTTTTCACACAACCGCAATCCCCAATACTTAGTGATTGGTATCGAACCAATGTTCACGTTCACTGGTTTTAAGCACAAATAATACTTTCATGAGATCCAAGATTCGCTATTACCTGTTTTTGCTCATCGCAGGCTACTGTAT
>JAUIKE010000029.1 GCA_030430845.1 Bacteroidia bacterium
ATGGCCACACCCAGTGCATCTGTTGCATCCAGATAATGATCGCTGAGGTCCATTTTGATCATTTGCTGTAACATGGCGGCTACCTGTTCTTTAGTAGCATTGCCGTTGCCGGTGACTGACTGCTTGATCTTTCGGGGAGAATATTCTGTGACGGAGATGCCTTTTGTGATAGCCGCAGCCATGGCCACCCCCTGAGCCCGACCCAGCTTAAGCATAGCCTGTGCATTTTTGCCATAAAAGGGTGCTTCAATGGCCATCTCTTCCGGTAAGTGTACATCGATGATAGAATGGAGTCGCTCAAAAATCTTCTTGAGCTTCAAGGCCGGATCTTCAAGAGATTTCAAATGTACGACTCCCATCTCCAACATCTGAAACTTGCTGCCTTTGCATTGAATGACCGCAAAGCCCAGGACGTTGGTTCCAGGGTCCACACCGAGTAATCGTCTGCTTGTTTGTTTTGAGTTCACTGTTCTGAGTTTTGAGTTCAGAGTCTCAGGAAGATAGAGGTCGCTTGTAGATCTAGGGGATTATTTTGGCTCCTTTGGGCACGCCCGGAACCATCTTTAAACAACTTCAATAACATGATCTTAAAACCTGCAACATCTTACCAATATCCAATATCCAATATCCAATATCCAACCATTGCATTTCCCCTTCACTCTCCTTAACTTGCCTCCCGTTACACAAGAACACCGTTACACTTTTACACATTCTCTCCACCAATCTATTCATTTTTTAGTGCTAAATGAAGTTTATTGAAGTTTTTTGATGAAAAAAAGGAGGAAGTACACGCCTCTAAAAAGAGTCGACGCCTGTTCAACCTGGTGCTGAAAGGATGCATCATATTGCTGCTCAGCCTGTCTATTTACTGGAAAATAGGCAGCACCGATCACCCGGCCGACTTGTGGCAGGCTTTCTTACAGGCACTCCAGACATCGCAGTGGATGTACTTCTGCCTGGTATTTTTGTTGATGCCCATCAACTGGATGTTGGAAGCTTTCAAATGGTGGCAGTTTATTCCGGGAAGAATGGGTTTTTGGCCAGTATTTAAAGCAACTCTTTCGGGGGTTACCGTAGCCTTGTTTACTCCCAATCGAATTGGAGATTATGGAGGCCGAGTACTCCTGGTACAGGCAAAAGACAATTGGGCTACCTTCATCGCAACTATGGCCGGCAATTATTGCCAGCTCGTTATCCTGATCAGCGGCGGAGTGATCGGCCTAAGTTATTTTGGGCAACAATATTTAACAGAAGATTGGCAAACGTTAAGAAACCTTATTCCCCTGGCCATTGTTTTTTTGATAGGCCTTTGGTCGTTACCATTGACCTTTAAGTATCTCAATCATTACCTAAAAAAGCTAGAGCGGTTTGCCTGGCTAAGACCTTTTGTACGCAACCTGAGAGGCTTGGAAGAAGTCTCTAAAAGGGCTTTGCTAAAGTCCTTCGCCTTTGCAGCGGCGCGGTATTCGGTCTATAGCCTGCAGTATTTTTTTATACTGCAATTTTATGGAGTAGAGGTGGCCCTGTGGGATGCTCTGGCGGGAATTAGCACTATTTTTTTCATTCAGGCAAGTGTTCCCTTACCTCCGGTTTCGGCCTTATTGGCAAGGGGGCAAATAGCCATGTTAATATGGACGCCTTTTGGCGCTAATTCAATAGCCATACTGGCTGCGACCTTTACTTTGTTCATAATAAATCTGGTTATACCAGCGTTTTTCGGAATGATCTACATAATTAAAACAAATACAATAAAATCATTAGGTTATGAAAACCATGCTAACTAAATCCTTTTTTATTTTGGCCTTGGTTGTCATCCTTATGTCCTTTGATTACCCCGGCAAAGCCAATGAGGATAATGCCTTGAAAGACTCTATAAATAAGGAGCTCATTCAATGCCAGATCGATAATAACACTTTCCAGGCTGGAGAAGAATTCGTTTTCGAGATCTACTACAACTGGAACTTCGTGTGGCTCTCTGCAGGGGAGGTCGTTTTCAAAGTACAAGAAAAAGGAGACCAATACCACTTGTCAGCTCACGGCTCTACTTACCGAAACTACGAATGGTTCTTTAAAGTTAGAGATAAGTATGATTCTTATGTGGATAAAGAAACCCTGCTTCCCGAGGTGTCCATTCGGGATATTTTGGAAGGAAAGTACACGCTTTATGACGAAATCACCTTCGATAATGAAAAAAAGGTAGCTAAGTCCTTCCGTGGGAAAAGCAAAGAAACGGCAGAACTAACCGAGTACCCTATTGAAAGTTGTATGCACGACATCCTTTCGATTGTCTATTTTTCCCGTAATCTGGATTTCGATAATATGCAGGAAGGAGACCATTTCCCGATCAAAGTTTTTGTAGATAAGGAGACCTGGCCACTAAAGGTGACCTACAAAGGCAAGGATAATAAGAAAAAAATTAAAGGGATGGGTAAATTTAAAACCATCCAGTTTAGTCCTGAGGTGGTCTCAGGAAATGTGTTTAGTGAAGGAACGGAAATGAATGTATTTGTATCTGACGATAAAAATAAGTTACCTTTATTAATAGAGTCTCCGGTTTCTGTAGGTTCTATTAAGGCGGTTCTGAAGAGTTATAAGGGGCTTCGCCACGAACTGACCGCCAAGCACTAATGAGTAAATAGTTATTGAGTTATTGGTTATTAGTTATTAGGATAACCTGATATCTCAATAACCCAATAACCTAATATTATGTGGAAAAAAGCATTCATCATCGTCGGCCTGCTCGTTTTCTTTGGGCTGGGGGTGTTCGTCACCCGCTACTATTTTACCTTCAAGGTAGAGCAGAAGGTAGAAGAAAACTCTGAAGTCTTACTGGAAAAGGTCAAAACAGTGGCCAAATTGGTAACGGTGGAAGGCTATTTTTCCGAAATATACAACTACAAAGATTACTGGGGGTATGATTGGGGGATTTTCAGGAAAAAAGCTTTGCTGCGTGTAAAAGCGAAGGTCTCCATAGGCTATGATCTGAGAAAAATGAAGATGGAAGCCCAGGAAGAAACCCGTACCCTCATCTTGAGTAATATCCCCGACCCCGAATTGATCTCCATTGAACATGATATCGATTATTATGACCTCCAACAAGGTGCCTTTAATTCCTTTTCTGAAGAAGATTACAACAAACTCAACAAAGGAGCCAAAGATTATATCGTAGCCAAAGTAGAAGAGAGTGACCTCTTCGAGCAGGCCCAGGCTCAGGGCAACGAAATGATCGAACTGATCCGATTCATCACCGAAAGCGCCGGTTGGACGGTGGTGGTGGAAGGCCAAGCGCTTCGACCCTTAAGAGACACATTATTAAACTAAGTATAAAAAGCAGTCTGGCCGGACTGCTTTTTTATTCATACCCCCTTTCCTTGTCTCCTCAATAACAAAATTATCAACTGAGTTTTTATCTGAAAACAAATAATTCGTCTATTTTTAAGCCAATATTATTTCTTTGAGCGATGCTTTTTTTAGAAAAACAAAGTGTTTCTAAAAAAAGCATCGCTCAAAAAGAAAATTATTTGGCGTCGAATAATGACGACCCAACGGTCCGTATGGAAGGAGTTATTAGACAGCCTCAAAGCATCCTAATCTCATTTTGTAATAAAAACCACTGATAATGGCAGAAAAAGGCAAGGTACTGGCATATGATTTTGACAACCAACCGCAGTTGTTTGGGCATCCGGTAGGGCTCTATGTTTTATTTTTCACGGAAATGTGGGAGCGCTTTTCCTACTATGGAATGCGTGCGATCCTTACTCTTTATATGATCGCAAAGGTGACAGATGCCAACCCTGGCTTGGGTTGGGACGAAGCAGCGGCCTTATCGCTTTATGGTTGGTATACCATGCTGGTGTATGTAGCCTCTATTCCGGGCGGTATTTTGGCGGATAAATACATCGGCCAGAAAAAAAGTGTGATGCTCGGAGGCTTGATACTGGTGGCCGGGCATACCATCCTGGCCATAGACGCTCAATGGGCCTTTTTTACCGGCCTGGCCTTGATTATTGCCGGAGTGGGCTGTTTGAAGCCTAATATCTCCACCATGGTTGGAGGACTTTATAAACAAGGAGACCTTCGGCGCGACCAGGGGTTTACGGTATTCTATATCGGAATTAACATTGGGGCCTTCCTCTCTGCCATTATTGTTGGAGTAGTGGCCAAAGAATATGGCTGGCATTATGGATTTGGCTTGGCCGGTATAGGGATGGCCCTCGGGCAGATCGTCTTTATGCTGGGGCAAAAGTACTTGCGTGGTGTAGGGGAATCGCCCAAAACCATTGCGGCTGCCAGTGGAGGAAATGCTGAAGAAACCACTTCCCTGGGAACCTTATTTAATAAACTGCTGCGAAGCCCTGTTCAACTGATCATTACTATTGTACTGGCTATTGCCGGTATTTCCTTGTTTTATTTTACCACAGAGGGTTACAACCGGATTGGGTACAGCTTGCTGAGTGCCTTCCTGGCTCTCGTGATCGGCCTGCTCATGATGATCTATCAGGATATTAACAAAATTGAAAAGGATCGATATGTCGTTTTGCTATTATCATTCCTCATCGTCATTGTTTTCTGGGGAGCCTTTGAACAGGCCGGAGGATTGATGAATATTTATACGCTGAAAAAGATCGATCGGGTGGTGTCCATGACTACGATGGATGTTATGTTTTATGGCGCCGGTATTTTCCTTTTACTACTTGGCGTTTGGAATCTGGTCAAGAAAAAAGATACCGCATACATCTTTTTTCCGATCGGAGCCCTGCTCATTGGACTGTACGTTTACCTTCGGGGAAATGTACTATCCGATCCATACGAAATCCCAACGGCCGTATTCCAGTCGGTAAATGCCATGTTCATCATCATTTTTGGAACGGTAGTAGGAGCCTTCTGGATCTGGTGGGCTAAGCTCGGCAAGGAAGCTTCCTCTTTGTTTAAAATGGCCCTCGGGACCATCATCATGGGAGTAGGGTTTTTGTGGATGGCTAAGGCTTCCGTGGATGTAGTCAAATACGGAGATAAAGCAGCGCTCATCTTTTTAATGCTGGCCTACCTACTTCATACCCTCGGTGAGCTATGCGCCTCTCCGGTGGCCCTTTCCTTTATTACAAAGGTGGCTCCGGTGAAATATGTATCTGTCATGATGGGCGTCTATTTCGCAGCCACCGGATTAGGTAATAAAGTTGCAGGAGTGATCGGGGAAGCTTCACAGTTGCACCCCGTGCATATAGAACTGATAACAGAGCCTGCAGAGATCGTTGACACGTACGAACTTACTATTCAACCATCGCAAATAGAGGGAACCGTACAATTGACGGAAAGCACGCTTGCGGATAATGAAAACTTCGAAATCGTGGGCGAAGTAGCCCTGGCGGGTTCTACTATCCAATTGAATCAAGCTGGCCGTGACCTGTTACAACATGTCTCCATTGATGAAGAGAATCAGGACCTGTTGAAAGAATACCTCGAAGGCTATGAACACAGCCCTTCTGAGCCACTCACTGCCATCCTGAGCCTCGAAAAAACAACCAATGGTGAGGAAAGCTGGGAAGGAGAACTCGAAGTTTTTGAAGTGCAGGATAATCAGGAGTTATGGACCTTCATCTCTATCTTTATTTTCACTGCGCTCTTTGGTCTCTTACTCATGGTGTTCCTCAAGCGCCTCAAGCGCCTGACACATGGAGCTGAGGAGGTCGTTACACAGGAATAATTAACATGAGTCATCCCCTATTTTTAATAAAATAGACTATTCAATTAAACCTTGATTTTCAATTCGTTGTTGGTTGTTCGTTTAATCGCGAACAACCAACAACGAGCAACGAACAACTGGAAAACAAGCCTTTATTGGTTGCCTCAAAAATTTGGGATGACTCATGTTTGATGTTTATATGAAAGACTTTTTCCAACAACTGAATCTGCTTTTTCTTATCCTGCTGTCCGGACAAGTCTTTTTCTGCCTGGTAGTGGTTCTGTTAAATTCCGGGCCGGAATATGCCGCCCAGCAAAGAGATAGTGAATTGTTTGACACCTTGCTCCCTATTTTTATTCTGTCTATGACCTTCGCCGTTCACCTGATTGATAGGCAGCGCCTCAAAAGAGGAGTCCTGCTGGGCAGCCTGGAAGAAAAATTGCGTTTTTATCGCAGTTCAGTATATTTTAGATTGTTGCTCATGGAAGCGACTAATATCTTTGCCATTGTTATTGCCCTGGTGGAAGGGAAGCTGCATTATTCTGTCTATTTCCTGATCGGTTTGATGGCGTTTTTCTATTTCCGACCTTCGCAGCTTCAATTTATGGAGGATTATAATGAAGAGGGAGAACGCTAGCGTTCTCCCTCTTCATTTCATTTTACAAATTCTTAAGGCCTGATATCTTTCTTATCTACCCACTTTTGTAATATCGGACAGGATCGAAACAATTTATCTACATCGATATAAGTAGCTGCTACCTTGTCGCTGATCCAATCGCTGATGTACTCATTGCGTTTAGCCTCGATGGTAGCTTTTTGGATTTTTGAGTAATCCAATGCGAGGTTTGCCCGGTGGGGTTCACTGCGCGACTGGAGCTGGACGATCCGGTAATAAGTATCGCCGTCAGCCCCCTGGAATTCGAAGGGATCGGAAATACTGCCTATCTCCATAGTGTCAATCGCGAAGTAGACATCCGGCTCAAGGTCGCCAATTTCAAAAAAGGTATTGCCGGTAACGGGATTGACCATCCGGCCGTCATTGTTATAACTTTGTTGGTTTTCGTCGGAAAAAATCTTTACTGCTCTGGAAAAAGAAAGAGAATCAACCAAAACCATATTGCGGATAGAGTCAAGGAAATGGACAGCCTTTTCATAATCAGCCTCTGTCGTTTCAGGCCGGATCAAAATATGACTGACCCGAATAGAATTACCTCGTCTTTCCTGCATTTTAATCAGGTGAAAACCAAATTCCGTTTCCACTACCGGAGATATTTCCTCCTTATCCAGTTTGTAGGCTGCCGCTTCAAATTCTTGTACATATTTGCCGCGCTTTGCCCAGCCCAGGTCTCCTCCCGTTCTCCTGGATCCGTCCTCCGAATATTCAAAGGCCATATCCTCAAAGGTCGCCGTACCGTCCATGATCCTTTGCCGTACACTTTCCAGCGTGTCAATAGCTCTTTGTTTGGCTTCCTTACTGACCTGAGGTTTGAATACAATTTCCCCAATCTCAACTTCCGAGCTGAAATAGGGTAGGCTATCCTGCGGAATCTGGGCAAAGAAGGCTTTTACTTCAGAGGGGGTAACCGTAATATTGGTCATGATCTGATTGCGCATTCTTTCCGAGAGCAACTGATTTTTCAGGTCTTCCCTGAATTGGTCTTTCACATCTGTTACAGACTGACCGTAATAATCCTCAAACTGGTTAAGGTCGCCATTCATGAATTCAAGAATGCGGTCGATCCGGGCATTTAACTGTACTTCTATCTCTTCGTCTGTTACTTCGATACTATCCAGTTTAGCCTGATTGACCAGCAGCTTGTTGGCCAGCAACTGATCCATTATGGCACAGCGAGCTCCTTCCGGTAATACTCCATTACGAGCCTCCATCAGGGAAACCTGTTCTTCTACTTCTGATAACAAAACCAGCTCTCCTCCAACCGTAGCTATAACTTTATCAACCACCTTGCGCTGGCCGAAACATCCACTAAGTAGGAGTAATAGAAATAAAGTGATATTCAATTTTTTCATAACAAACAGATAACTGATCCATAGATGAGACACCAAATAATTTTCTTTTTGGGAGGTATTTAATCATCAAAAACGAAGTTTTTGATGATTAAATACCTCCCAAAGAAATATTATTGGCTGCCCCATCTATATATTTAATAAAATATTTCAACATTTTTTCGTTCCAGCGCCAAATCCAGCATGTCGTTCTTTTTCTCCTCCAATAATTTGGTCTTTCTTCTGTGAAGGATGACTTTTCGGGCTTGTCCCTGGATGAAACCTAAAGGAGCGATCTCCTTGGTATTCTTAAGTTCGAATAGTTTGAAAAAATACAAAAACTTATCATCCCTTAAGATAAAGTCCCTTTTTGACGAAACATTATTCACCGAAAGGGTGCCGGCCGGAAGTTCAATGGCAATATCCTCCACCCTTTGCCAGGTACTGTCTACCAGATGGTGGGCAACTGCACTAACGCTGACGAAATCTACCAGCTTTTTAAAGCTATCTTCATTCTCGTGATCCTGCCACCAGGAGCGAAGCTGGCTTTCATTATCTACCGGTAAAGGTAATTTAATAAAATAGCATCTGGCAATGGGCGTTTCTAATTGATACTGCTCTTTATTGTCTTCATAAAACTGAAGCAACTCTTCCTGAGCAATGGTAGAGTCCATTAACTCCTGAACCAGTATTTGCTCGTAATTGTGCCGAATCAAAGAAGCGCGGTAGTCCCTTACCAACTTGTCGATGTTCAAATCGTTGGGAATATTGCGCTCTGCTTCGTACAATAAAATGGCCTCCCGAACCCAGCGGTTGGTATAAGCCTGAATGATCAGACTGCTGTCCTGAGGGGTTGTTCCTTCCGGGAACATGCCGTCCAATTCAGATAAGTGCAAACTCTTATTGTGTACCCTTGCCAACAATATATCCTCTGTTTCTTCCTCTGCGGGTTGGCAAGCCAGCACACCGAGCAGTAGCACCAAACAAAGCGAAATGTTTAGCCAGGAAAGTTCTATAGTATGTGAAAAAATGCTTATTTGCTTCATGACCTGCTGCGCGCTTTTATTCTTTAATAAGCTTATTGAACTCTTTTTGTTTAATTTCTACTTTGTATTTGCTCTTGAGGGATTTAACCCACTGCGTTTCTAAATGGTCCTGATATTCGGCAATAATATATCCTCTGGCCTCATCCAGGGTTTTGTTCCGTGCTGGAAGGATGTCCTCGATTTTTGTAAAATACACACCTCTGGAACGAGAAGTCTGCTTGACTTCGGACACTTCACCAGCCTTCCAGGGCATTTGGAAAAAGAGGTCATTCTTCTTTTTCTCTACGGTACGGTTTTCAGCCGTTACAATTGCTTTTTCTTCTGAGTTGAACTTGGCCAGCACTTCATCCGAGCTATGCCCTTTAGCAAAAGCCCGAATGGTTTCTACCTGTTCGGCTGCCTCAGGGATTACATTGTAGGTTACGGCTACGGCTCGCTCATCCCAGCGGAAATTATCTTTCACTCTTTCATGGAATACTTTTAAGCCGGCTGTATCCTGAGAGGCCTTGTCCCAGACTTCCATTTTAGTGGCTTCAAAAAGTAAGATTCCTTCTTCATATTCGCGCATCAACATCTTGAACTCAGGATACTTTTTCTCCAACTGCTCCTCTTCGTATTTCATACAGCTCATGTCAATGAACTCCTGGTATAATTGATCCACCGCATCGGCGACGGCCGTGCCACGCCCCATTCGGATACGCTGGCGGGAAGCGCTGCCCAGGTAATCCGTAAAATCTCCCAAGCTAACCTTGAAGTCCTCTCCCAATTGGAACAAAATCTTACTGGATTTCTCCTGGGGGGCTTTCCATTTGAAGGTCAAAAAAGTTTCTGGGAGCGTATCCACGAGAGCTTTTAAGACAGCCTGGTTTTCCTTGAGACCTGCTTCTTCCTTGATGCGAGCGATCATGGCCAGGCGAGCTTGTTCGTGGCGGGCGTCCCTTTTTATCTGTGTTTGTAAACGACTCTTTTCAATGGCATATGGTTGTATGGTCCGCCGACTAATCCGCTTAATAATATGCCATCCTACCTGAGTTTGTATCGGATTGCTGTAAGCATCGTTTTCTTTCAGGGCAAAGGCTGCATCTTCAAAGGCTGCCTGAAAGCGGTTGATCCCGAAAAATCCGATATAGCCTCCTTTGGAAGCGGTGCGTCCATCCTCAGAATATTCTTTAGCTAAAGCCTCAAAAGATGTACCAGACTGTAATTGTTGGTACAGGCTATCGATCAAGCTTTTTCCGCCATCTCCCGGATGCTTTTCAGATCTGATTAGGATGTGGGCGGCTTCGAGTTCACCTCTGGCCGGCCGACGGCTGTGGACTTTTAGGATGTGATAGCCGGAATTCGTTCTGACCGGCTCAGACAATTCTCCGATCGGCAGGGTGTAGGCGGCAGTTTCCAGATTATAAAAGCCATTTGGGAAAAGTACATTGACAAAGCCGATATGCCCGCCGTTATTGGCCGCTGATTTGTCATCTGATAATGCTTTGGCGACTTCGCCAAAATCTTCGCCTTTCTCAACTCGTTTGCGGATGGCCAGCGCTTTATTATAAGCTTCCAGGGTGTCTTCCGGGGCAGCATTTTCTCCTACGATTACAAGAATGTGGCTAATCTCGACATCTTGTTTGGCACGCTCATAGGCCTCTTGCGTTAATTTTTCAGTGACCTCCTTATCGATCAGATAAGAATCGGCCAACTGTCGGCGGTATCCATCCAGTTCTTTTCTCAAAGATGGGATGGTGTCGAGTTGTAATTCTTTGGCTCTCTGCACTTTCAACTTGAAGCGTACGTATAAATCGAGGTACTCTTCCAGCGACTTTTTGGAAAAATCCGCCTCTTTACCATTGGTCTTGGTATAGATATAATTAAATTCCGAGACGTGCACGGGATGACCTGCTACTGTGAATAAAACGGGATCGTCGTTCTGGGCGACCAATCCGCTCATACTGCAAAAAACAAGCAGCAGCAAGGTTTGAATAGTTTTTTTCATTGGTCCTGTTTTTTAAGTTCTATTTTCATAGTTTTAATCATTCTACTATCAATTACAGATCAAAACCGATATCCCTCCGGTAGTATTTTCCTTCAAACGTAATTTTTTCAATATTTTGGTAACTCTGCCGTAGTGCATCCTGGAAATTGTTCCCCAGGGAGGTGACGGCCAGTACCCTGCCGCCATTGCTTACAACTGATTCGCCGGCCTTTTTAGTGCCTGCGTGGAAAACCAGGCTGTCTGTCACCGTCTCCAGGCCTGTAATTTCTTTTCCTTTCTCATAAGCTTCCGGATAGCCTCCGGATACCATAATCACAGCAGCGGCAGCTCTTTCATCCATCTGAACCTCTACGGTGGCCAACTGGCCGCTTTCCATGGCCTGGAAAATTTCCAGTATGTCATTCTTTAAACGAGGGAATACGACTTGCGTTTCAGGATCCCCCATCCTACAATTGTATTCAATCACCAAAGGATCGCCATCTACCACGATCAGTCCGAAAAAAATAAAGCCTCTGTAAACAATTCCTTTTTCTCTCAACCCGTTAACGGTGGGCTGGATAATGGATTTTTCTACCTTGTCCATGAGCGCTTCGTCGACAAAAGAAACGGGAGAAACGGAGCCCATGCCGCCGGTGTTTAGCCCGGTATCCCCTTCACCGATCCGTTTGTAATCTTTCGCCTCAGGCAATACAACATAGTTTTCTCCGTCGGTCAATACAAATACTGAAAATTCAATTCCATCCAGAAATTGTTCTACCACGACTTTTTGCCCGGCCTTGCCGAACTTGCCGCCCAGCATTTCAAGGAAGGCCTCCTCTGCTTCTTCCTGACTTTGAGAGATGATTACTCCCTTTCCCGCTGCCAGGCCGTCCGCTTTGAGTACAACCGGGTAGGTATGCTGCCGGATATAGTCCAAGCCCTCTTCTTTATTATCATTCGTAAATTCCCGATAGGCAGCCGTAGGGATCAGCATGTCCTTCATGAACTGTTTCGCAAAGGCTTTACTCCCTTCCAACTGAGCTGCTTCTTTGTTCGGGCCGATGATGGCGATGTTGCGCAGTTGCTTGTCTTTTTTGAAAAAATCAACAATTCCATCCACCAAGGGGGCCTCAGGCCCCACAATAACCAAATCTATGTTCTTGTCAAGTACCAATGCTTTTACCGCCTCAAAATCCGTCGGAGAAACCTCCACATTCGTTCCCAGTTCAGCTGTGCCTGCATTTCCCGGTGCAATATATAAATGGTCGCAGTGTCGGCTCTGGGTAATTTTCCAGGCAAAAGTGTGCTCCCGGCCACCGCTTCCAAGTAATAATATCTTCATATTCACGATTTTGGGGCAAATATAAGAAAGTTTACTGCCGAAAGGAAGATAATCGGCCGCCAGCGGCGGCCGATTATCTTCCTTTCAATAAATTTATTTACTAGCTTTGTAGGCATTTTGAAAAAACAGAACTATGATTGCTTATCTAAAAGGGGAGATCACCTTCAAAAGCCCGGGGGCCATAGTAGTGGAAGCAGCGGGAGTGGGCTATATGATCAACATCAGCCTGAATACCTACGCCAAAGTCGAATCTCAGGAAAAAATAAAAATTCTCACCTATTTCCATGTTAAGGAAGACAGCCAGACATTGTATGGTTTTGCGGATGCAGAAGAACGGAGCCTGTTTGTACATTTAATTTCCGTTTCGGGTATCGGTCCTGCAACTGCTCAGCAGATGCTATCGTCTTTAAAACCGGAAGAGATCCGCGGCGCCATTATCGGTGAAAATGTTGCCGCATTTAAGCAGGTGAAAGGGGTCGGACCCAAGACTGCCAAACGCCTGATCCTGGATCTGAAAGACAAATTATTGAAAGAGTCAGGGGCGGAGGCGTTAACAGTGGCTCCTGTAGACAATACAATGCGAGAGGAAGCGTTATCTGCTTTAGTTGCTTTAGGATTTAATAAAACCCAAGTCCAGAAAACATTGAATAAAGTAATTCGATCCGAAGCAACTTTTAATAATGTAGAGGAATTGGTGAAAATAACCTTGAAAGAACTATCCTAGTTCCTTCTGCTATGAGAGAAATACCTCTGCCGTCCCAGAAGATGACCATATGCTGGGTTTTGCCATATTACCGATAGAACATTTGCCAGGCTGCGATCCGGTTTGTAGCTACCTGGGACTGTTTTTTATTAAAACACGTCTCCACTACTTCGGTTCACAGCAGCTAGTTAATTGAAACTTAAAAAAGATCATTTTTCGAAAAAAACATACAACAAGTTTGTTGAATCCCGTGATTGGACTATGAAACAAATACTTTTACCTTTAACTATTGTTATCAGCCTCTTCGCCTTGCTCACCGCAATGGGGAATAACCGACTGAAAGATCCGTATGCTGTCAAATACGTTGTCAAAACACCTGCTGATACCATTGTTCTGGATACGGTTCCTCCTATCCAGGACCGTCAGGGAGATTTCCTGAATAACAAAAACCGCAATCCTTTTGACCTGAAGGATCCGGGCGCCATCGAAAAATCCGTTGAGTATGATCCGGCCACCGGACAGTACGTCCTGACGGAAAAGATCGGCGAGGATTTTTTCCGGCCTCCTACCTATATGACCTTCGAAGAATATATGGAATATCGCAGGCAGGAAGAAGAACGCAATTATTTCAGACAATTAGCCGGCATCGGCGTTGAAGGAGAGGGGCAGGGCGGCCTGGATCCGCTGGCCAAGATCGATGTGGACCGAAGTCTGCTGGACCGATTATTCGGAGGTAATACCGTAGATATTCGCCCGCAGGGACAGATTGACCTGACTTTCGGCGTGGACTTTTCCCGGGTCGAAAACCCCATCCTGACCGAGCGGCAGCGCCGCCAAGGAGGTTTCGACTTCGATATGAATATCCAAATGAGTGTAAACGGTAAGATCGGAGAAAAACTAAATCTGACCACTAACTATAATACCAACGCCACCTTCGATTTCGATAACCAAATTAAACTGGATTATAATAGTGACCTCTTCGAGGACGATGCTATCCTGAAAAAGATTGAAGCGGGTAATGTGAGCCTCCCACTGCGAGGCAATCTGATCCAGGGCGCGCAGAGCTTGTTCGGGGTCAAGACCGAATTGCAGTTTGGGCATCTCCGACTAACGGCCATCGCCTCTCAGCAGAAATCTCAGCAGGAGAACATCAAGATCGAAGGGGGAAGTCAGTTGACTGAATTTGAGGTCAAAGCCGATGAATACGACGAAAACCGACATTTCTTCCTGACCCACTACAACCGGGATAACTTTGAAGGAGCCCTGACTAACTTACCTCAGGTGCGGTCCTTATTCCGAATAGAAAACCTGGAAGTCTGGATTACCAATGACCGGAATGAGGTAGATAATGTACGGGACATCGTCGCTTTTGCCGACCTGGCTGAGGCCGACCCGGCCAAGCTGGTCAGCCCGGATAAGATCACCGTGCCCGGCTCACCTGTCAATCCTGATATTTCCAATAGAGCTTTACCGGATAACACCTCCAACGACTTGTACAGCCGCTTGCTGGCCGATGACGGCGTTCGCGAGATTGATCAGGCTGTTTCCACCCTGCAAGGGCCACAATTCGGCCTTCAGCAGGCCAGGGACTTTGAAAAGGTGAGCGCTCGTAAACTGAGCCCTCAGGAATATACTTTCCATCCCGAATTAGGATTTATTTCTTTGAATGTGAATGTACAGCCTGATCAGGTAGTCGGGGTGGCCTTTACTTATTCTTATAACGGCCAAACCTACAAAGTAGGGGAATTATCCTACAACCAGGAAAATACCAGTGCCGACTCGACTCTGAACGTTCTCTTCGTGAAAATGCTGAAGAGTACCACTCAAAGAACAGACGTTTCTACCTGGGATCTGATGATGAAAAACGTTTATTCCATCGGCGCTTTCAATGTGAACCGTCAGGATTTTAAACTAGATATCTTCTACGAAGACCCAGGAAAAGGAGAAAAAAGGTTTCTGCCGGAAGGGCAGGGTATTATGGGAAAACCCTTATTGAGGGTATTCAACCTGGATATATTAAACGTACAAGGTGATCCGCAACCCGACGGAGTATTCGATTATGTGCCGGGCATTACCATTAACCCGAGGAACGGCCGGGTAATGTTCCCTGTGCTAGAACCATTCGGTACGGCCCTGGCTGAACAGATCGTAGAGCCGGAGCTGGAGGATCAGTACGTCTATCAGGAATTGTATGACCTGACGCTCTTCCAGGCCCGGGAGTATCCGGAGAAGAATCGGTATGCTATTCGAGGTAGCTTCAAATCAGACGTCACCTCTGAGATCTCACTCGGGGCCTTTAATATTCCGCCGGGTTCAGTGCGCGTATCAGCGGGCGGGCAGATTTTGGTAGAGGATCGAGACTTTCAGGTCGATTACAATACAGGTAAGGTTCGAATTATCAACGATGCCATCCTGAATTCCGGGGTGCCGATCAATGTTTCTTTTGAAGACAATACCCTTTTTGGCTTCCAGACAAAGACGATGGTAGGTTTGAGGGCCGATTACGAGATCGACAAGGATTTCAGCGTGGGAGGTACCTTTTTACAACTGTTTGAACGACCGTTTACTCAGAAAGTAAACATCGGGGAAGACCCGATCAATAATAAGATCTATGGCTTTGACATGAACCTCAACCGGGAAACGCCTTTCCTGACCAAACTGGTCAATCTGATCCCAGGGATCAACACCAAGGCGCCTTCCAGTATTTCGGTTACGGGAGAAGCAGCCTTCCTGAAACCGGGGCACTCCAGAGCGATTAACCAAAACAAAAAAGATAAAGGCGGGGTCGTTTACCTGGATGACTTTGAAGGTAGTGTAAGTGGTTTTGACATCACCCAGCCGGCAGCTAACTGGTTCATCGCCAGTGTACCCCAGAATGACGACCAGAACAGCAACCCACTTTTCCCTGAATCACAATTGGTGAATGATGTGCGCTACGGAGCCAACCGGGCCCGGATCAACTGGTACCGGATTGATCCGACCATTCGCCCGAGTAATGATCCCAACCCCTATACCAGTGAAGTGCCTCAGGATGAGGTGTTCCCTAATGTGATCCAGACTCCAGACCAGCCTCGATTCCGTACTTTTGATATCTCTTATTACCCAGATGAACGTGGACCTTATAACTTTGATATTCCTGGAGGATATCCAGGATATACAGCAGGGACAAGATTTATCGGCGATTCCCTCGTACTTGATGGAGATAGTACTCGCTGGGGAGGGATCATGAGGGCTTTAACAAATAACGACTTTCAGTCGGCCAATATTGAATTTCTTGAATTTTGGATGCTTAGTCCGTTCTTGGATGAAGAAGATCCGTTGAATCCTGCGGCTGACTTTGAGGAAAAAGAAGGAACCCTGTATATCAACCTGGGGAATGTTTCGGAAGATATTTTACGCGACTCCCGGAAGTTCTTCGAGAACGGCCTTCCCGGCCCTGCGAACCCCAATAGAAGGGTAGACACTACCAATTGGTCGGTTGTGCCGATCGCTCAGCAGATCACTCGCGCTTTCGACAATGACGAAGAAACCCGTGCCCGGCAGGATGTAGGATATGACGGCCTGGATAACGATGCAGAGCGCCGGCAATTTAGGGATTATATTTCGGCCATTGCTTCTTCCAATCCGGTAGCTGCCGATAAAATTGCGGCAGACCCCGCCAATGACGATTACAAATATTATCGGGATGACTTCGGCCAAAATGCTACAGTCAGAGATCGCTACCGCTTATACAATAACCCACAGGGGAACTCGCGCTCTAATGATGGTAGTGGCTTCGTTTCCTCCGCCACCAATGTTCCCGATGCTGAGGACCTTAACCGGGATAATACGTTAAATGAAACGGAAGCTTATTTTCAATACCAGATTGACCTGAGAGCTGACCCCGCTGATCCGAGAGAAATTGACCAGCGCATTACTCAATTTATTACCGACCGTCGGGTAAGTAATGACGGCCGCCGGATCTGGTATCGCTTTAGAGTTCCTTTGAATGGTCCAAACAAAAAGGCTGTAGGAGGTATCAGGGATTTCAGGTCTATCCGATTCATTAGAATGTATATGAGAGGTTTTCAAGCGCCTGTTACCCTCCGCTTTGCGCGTATCGAACTGGTGCGTAACCAGTGGCGTCGCTTCACACAGGAGTTATCTGACAACCCTGTTCAATGTGATCAGGCACCAGAGTTCGATGTGGATGCGGTAAATATTGAAGAAAACAGTGGCCGGGAGCCATTCAACTATGTTCTTCCTGAAGGAATTCAGCGGGAGCAGTCGTTGGGGGTATTCAACGCTTTGCAGAATGAGCAGTCGATCACGATGAAGGTCCAAAGCTTATGTGACGGCCAGGATGAGGCTATTTTCAAAAATATAGGCATGGATTGGCGGGTGTATGAACGCTTCAAAATGTTCGTGCACGCTGAGGAACTGAATGACCAACAACACGAGGATGGCGAACTGTCCTTGTTTGTAAGGATCGGTAGTGACTTCCGGAACAACTATTATGAATATGAGATTCCCCTTATCATGTCAGATCCCGATTTACTTCCGGGAAGTCCGAATGATGTGGAGTATAAAAGGGAGGTATGGAAAACCGAAAACGAGTTTGATTTTGCCTTGTCTTTGTTAAAAGACGCCAAATTGGAGAGAAACAATCAGGGCTTTTCAACCGGAGAAGAATTTTTACAACTGGTAGATCCCGATAACCCCGAATTGTCGCATCGTATACGTGTGAAGGGAAATCCGAACCTTGGATTGGTGAAAATTGCCATGGTGGGGGTCAGAAACCCTATCGGAGGGAATAGCGTACCAAGAGACGTTGAAGTTTGGATCAATGAGATGCGCCTGACCGGCCTGGATGAAAGAGGCGGTATGGCAGCCGTCGGTCGAGTGGACATGCAGCTGTCGGACTTTGGTAATGTGACTGTTGCGGGTAATTACAGCTCTATCGGATTTGGTGCACTGGATCAAAAAGTACAGGAACGGGCTCGTGAGCGCGTAACGGGTATTGACCTGGCTGCTAATTTAGAACTAGGTAAATTCTTCCCGGATGCCTGGGGGATCCGCCTACCGTTTTACGCACAATACTCCCGAAATGTGCGGACACCGGAGTTTGATCCCTACGATCTGGATATTAAGTTGAAAGATAAAATAAACAGTGAGGAAAGCGCTGCGGTGCGGGATTCAATTCGAGATATTTCGCAAGAAATAACGACCATCCGAAGTTTGAACTTCACCAACGTCCGGAAAGAACGATCGGGTGGCGGCCGGGGCGGCGGCACACAACCTAAGCCGGCTCCCTGGGATATCGAGAACTTCGGCCTGAACTTTTCTCAGTCTACCACCGAGCGGAGTGATCCGATCATTGAATTCGACCGGGAGACCCGACGGACCATGGGACTGGATTATGGTTTTCAGCGTAGTGTGAAATATCTGGAGCCACTCAAGTTTTTAGGGGATGGCAAGCTGTTGGAAGTACTGACTTCGTTCAACTTTAATCCCCTGCCAAATTCCTTTACCTTTAGTACGGTACTGGACCGGCGCCTGGCCACGACGCGTTACCGCTTCACCGGCCTGGATGATCGTTTTAATACCTTCTTTAATAAAAGCTATACCTGGGGGCGCGATTACAATTTGCAATGGGATCTTGCCCGCTCTTTGAAATTTACCTACAGCGCCGTGGTAGATGCTGTGGTGGACGAGCCCAATGAAAACCGGATCCTGGAAGATCCGAACATCCCCGACCCGGAGGCTTATCGCCGCGATAGTATCTGGCAGAATATCAAGAATTTTGGACGGACGAAAAACTTCCGGCACAACCTCAATTTGAGTTATACGGTACCAACGCGCTATCTTCCACTAATGGATTGGGTACAGCTCAAGGGCCAATATCAGGCGGAATATGGCTGGACGGCGGCGGCCCTGAACGTAGACAGTTTAGGTAACGTCATCCAAAACAGACAAACGCGCCAGGCCAATGCCGACCTGAATTTTGAAGGTTTGTATAATAAAATACCTTACCTGCAAAAGATCAATGGCCGGGGAAGTAGCCAAAGACCTAATTTAGGAGGGCGGCAGCCACAGCAAAGGCCTGATGCCAATCAGGAAGAAGAGCGAGATCGGGACCGCAGTGGGCCCGGTACGATTGAAAAAATACTTATCAGGCCCTTGCTGTCTTTAAGGCGAGCCCGATTTAACTTCCAGGAGTCCTTCTCTACGACCTTGCCGGGCTTTATGCCGCAGGCACGCTTGTTGGGTATGCAAAGCGGCTTTGGAGCTCCAGGATGGAATTTTATTGCCGGGATGCAGCCAAACATCAGGAAGCTGAACGAAAACGAATACTACACGAGTGAAGACTGGCTGCACCAGTCTGCCCAGAAAGGTTGGATCACGCCTAGCGTATTTCTCAATCAGGAAGTCGTTCAGGAATACAACCAAAGGTGGGACGGCCGGGCAACCGTGGAGCCTTTCCCTGACTTCAGGATAGACCTGGAAATCTCCAGAGACTTTACCGAAAATCATACGGAGTTCTTCAAGGATATAGATCAAACCGACGGGATCAACTCCTGGATACATACTGTTCCAAAACAGTTTGGCTCCATGACGGTTTCCTTCTCTGCCTTAAAAACCCTGTTCCAGGATGAACGAGACGACTTGATCGGACTGTTCCAAACCTTTGAGCAGAACCGGGTGATCATTTCCCGTCGCCTGGACGATTCGGGTGAATTACACGAAGATCCTAATCTGGCAGCTCAGGGATTTGCTAAAAACTACGGCCGTAACCAGCAGGATGTCCTGATACCGGCCTTTATGGCGGCCTATACCGGGCAGGATGCTAACAATGTCAGCTTGAATATTTTTGATACTAAGCCACGCTTTAACTGGCGATTGACTTATAATGGACTGAATAAACTGCCTTTATTTAAGGAAGTATTCCAGAACTTTAGCTTGACGCATGCTTATCGTTCTACCTTAACGGTCAATAACTTCAATACAGGACTCGACTATCTTCGGACGGTGGATGATCCGGATGGGCCTGTGAACGAGTTAAACTCCAACTTCTATCCACGTCTGGAAATTCCTCAGGTGGATATTCAGGAGGGTTTCTCACCCTTGATTCAGGTGGATGCCACGCTGATAAACGGTATGTCGTTCCAGATGAACTATAACAAAACCCGAAGATTGGGTATGAGTTTTGTTAGTAACCAGCTCAGCGAAACGCAAATGACGGAACTGTCTATTGGCTTTGGTTACCTGATTCGCAACCTGGATCTGAGTAATGTCTTCGGCGGTAACTCTCGCCGTGGCAACAGCCGAAATGAGCAGCCTGACAACAATCGGATCGGAGGAGTACGTCCTGGCAACAGCCAGGGACAGGCACAAGATCTCGATATAAAATTCACGCTTTCTCTTAGAGATGATGTGACCTTCAATCACTTGCTGGACCAGGGGATCATCGAACCTACCCGGGGTAGTTATGCTTTGAGTTTTTCTCCATCGGCTGAATACAGGATCAATCAGCAGCTGTCGCTAAGGTTGTTCTTTGATTACCGTAGAAACGTACCGAAAACTTCGGCCGGTTTTCCACGGATCGATACTTCCGGAGGGGTGATTGTAAGGTTTTCTCTTCAATAGAAAAAGCGGCCGATCGGCCGCTTTTTCTATTTTATAATTGTTAATTTAACTATTGATAAATACCTATTAGTTAGTCTAATCTGTTTTAACTCCCATATAATATTTAGCGTTAAAGGTCTGTTAAAGTACCATACTGCGTTATGCGAAAGCATAACTTTGTAGTTAATTATTTGTAGAATGGTGCAGGAAGGCGGCGATCGCCGCCTTCCTGCACCTCAAAGTCAGAAGGTTCTCTATTTTACAGCATCAATACAATGAATAAGAAAGCAATTTGGTTAATTATCGGGTTGATGAGTGCGGCCGTGATCGGGGTGGTCTGGTTGCAGATCGATTTGATCCGGACGGCGGCGCGAGTGAATGAGGAACGCTTTGAAAAAAACGTTTACAATGCCTTAAATGCTGTGGCGGCTCGTTTGGAGAAGGAAGAGAGCAAAGAGGTCGAAAAATTCTTATACAGCGGTTTTGCCAAAAGTTTTTTACAACGCCAGCTATCCGGTTCGGAGTCTTCTATTTTGTCTATGGACATAGGCGTGACAGGGAGCCCGCTCAACGCTTTGAAAGGACAGGAAAACCTTAATCAATTATTCAAAGACTTGGGTAATGCCTGTCCGTACTGTCTTAAGGAAAGGGAGATCAACTACCGTCAAATCGTCTCGAACCAGAGCTTTTCACAACGATTACTGGAAGAGCGGATCAATCTTCAATATCTAAATGAGATATTGGAACAAGAGCTGACCAACCGAGGGATCAACATAGATTACAACTACGGAGTTTTGTCGAAAAAAACAAAAAGCTTCGTGATCATGAACGGGCATTATGCTGTGGAAGATAATCAGACGAATATGATCATGCCCGGCTATGAGAACATCACCATGCCGAAATATAAGGTGACCCTGTTTACTAAAGATGTACCTCCCCCGGGCTTGTTAGTGCTCCATTTTCCCAATAAAAACAGCTTCGTCTGGAAGTCCTTGTTTTATAACCTGCTGGGGTCTTTACTACTGGCAGCGATCATTCTTTGTTGTTTTGGATATACGGTTCATGTTATTTTCCGCCAGAAGAAATTGTCGGAGATGAAAACTGATTTTATCAATAACATGACACACGAGTTCAAGACGCCGATTGCGACAATCTCTCTGGCTGCCGATTCTATTACCAGCCCAATGCTGGCCGGAAAGCCCGATAAGGTCCAGCGTTTTGCCAATATCATACGGCAGGAAAACAAACGCATGAACAGTCAGGTGGAGAAGGTATTGCAAATGGCTCAGATCGATAAGCGGGACTTCTCCCTGAAAGTTACAGAAGTCAACCTGCATGAAGTAATCGCTCGGGCCGTGGAGAATATCAGCTTGCAGGTAGAGAAAAAAGACGGCATTGTAAATACAGACTTGCAGGCGACCAATCCGATGATCGAAGCGGATCTGACACATGTATCAAATATGATCAACAATTTATTGGATAATGCCAATAAATATTCACCTCAGAAACCCGAAATAACTGTTCTGACACGCAATGTTGCTAATGGTGTGGAAGTTATTATTAAGGATCATGGGATCGGAATGACGAAAGAAGTACGAAAACATATCTTCGACAAGTTCTACCGGGTGCATACCGGTGACCTGCACGATGTGAAAGGCTTTGGATTAGGACTCAGCTATGTGAAAGCGATGATCACGGCCCATAAAGGGCAGATTGACGTGAAAAGTGAAGTAGGCAAAGGGAGTAGCTTCATCCTGACCTTCCCGTTTTATGTCAATAACAATTGATTATTTGGTATAAAATGGAGATATTAAGAAAATATAAACGATATGTTTGGTAACCTACCCAAGGTGCCGACATTTATATCAAAATAAACCGACTGCTTACCCCGGTGGGTGGACAGTCCCAAAAACTCAAGATTACTAAATCATATCCACCTTAGTAAACGAGCGCGTTTTAGAGTGGGTAGGAAAATTTAGGATTATGTCAAAAAATAAAATTTTATTGGTTGAGGATGACCAGAATTTTGGCGATGTACTAAGGTCATATTTGGAAATGCACGAGTACGATGTCACCCTCGCCAAGGATGGTATGGAAGGATTAGAAAGCTACAATCGAGGGCAATTTGACCTTTGTATTTTCGATGTGATGATGCCAAAAAAAGACGGCTTTACCCTGGCACGCGAAATAAGAGAGAAAGACACCGAGATGCCCATCATCTTTCTGACAGCAAAAACCATGAAGGAAGATGTACTGAAAGGCTTCAAAATCGGTGCAGATGATTATATATCAAAACCCTTCAATTCAGAAGAATTACTCTATCGGATCCAGGCTATTTTGAAGCGTAGCATGCAAAAAGCAGACCCTAGAGAAGAAGTTAAAGAATTTACAATTGGGAAATATCATTTTAATTTTCCATTAAGAATTCTTACATTTGATCCTGGAGGGAACGAAGAAGAGAAAATGAAACTCTCTCCAAAAGAAGCACAATTGCTCAGAATGTTCGCGATGTACCTCAACGACATTCTTCCACGTTCGGAAGCCCTTAAGAAGATTTGGGGCGAAGACAATTATTTCACGGCGAGAAGTATGGATGTTTTTGTGACGAAGTTGCGCAAGTATCTCAAAAAAGATGAGAACATCGAAATCGTCAACATCCACGGTAACGGCTTCCAATTGTTGGTGAAAGCAGAAGAAGAAGCATAAAAAGATGTAAAAAATAGTTTTTGGGATTATGATTAAGGCTGGATTGTCTTCTGACCATCCGGCCCTTTTTCTAATCGCGAATGAGGAATGGTCGACCGTATGGTTGACCATTCCTCATTTACGTAAATTTATTTATTGTGTATAAACTGCTACTCAAACCTTTTTTCTTCCTCTTCTCTCCTGAAAAGGCTCATCGTTTAACTTTAGTACTTTTTCGTATATCCCTTAATGTTCCCCTGCTTGGGTATCTGATGAAAAACACTTTCAGCCTTCGGGATCCGCGCCTGGAACGTGAGTTATTCGGCTTGAAATTTCCGAATCCCGTAGGCCTGGCAGCGGGCTTTGATAAGGATGGTAAATACATCGACCTGATGTCGGCCCTCGGCTTTGGTTTCCTGGAATTGGGGACCGTTACGCCTAAGCCCCAATCCGGTAACCCTCAGCCCCGCTTGTTTCGCCTCCCTTCCGATAATGCCCTGATCAATCGAATGGGCTTCAATAATGAAGGAGTAGAAGCATTGGCCGGTCGCCTAAAAGACCGGAAAAAACCCAACGATCTCGTTATAGGCGGGAATATTGGCAAAAACAAGATCACTCCGAACGATCAAGCTGTTGATGATTACACGATCTGCTTCGAGGCCCTTTTCCCTTACGTAGATTATTTCGTCGTTAATGTGAGTTCTCCTAATACGCCCGGCTTGCGGGAACTACAAGAAAAAGAACCTCTTACAGCCCTGTTGAGCGAGGTGCAAAAGCTCAACAAAGCAAAAGCTCAACCGAAGCCCGTCTTACTCAAGATCGCACCTGACCTAACAGACTCTCAACTAGATGACATACTCGACATTGTCCAGACAACTTCCCTGGATGGGATCATCGCTACCAATACGACCATCGATCGTGGAGGCCTTACAACCGACTCTGACAAAGTATCCAACATCGGGGCAGGTGGCCTGAGCGGGCAGCCTTTGAAGGACCGTGCCACAGAAGTGATTCGCTATTTATCCCAAAAAACAGCCGGAAAGCTTCCTATTATCGGGGTAGGGGGGATCGCTACACCCGAGGATGCTCTGGAAAAGCTGGAAGCGGGCGCCTCTCTGGTACAAATTTATACCGGCTTGATCTATTCCGGACCCTTACTGATTAAAAGAATTAATAAGCTGCTTTTGAAAGGAAAATAAAATAAGGCTGAAATTATTAAAACTGATCAACGCACGCCTCTATTGACTGTCTCGATTAAGTCTGACAATAGGCTATGGATTAACAAGTGGCAACAGTTTCAAAAATCGGTTCAAAGCTGAATAAAAAGTACCTTGTTTTTTAGAACTTATTTTTGGCAATCCCCTGTCTAAATTTGCTTCAAAAATTGATGAGAAGGGTTAGTTTTAATAAATTAATGGTTTTATAAAATTGTCTGGCTACAATATTCTGCACCAAAGAATACTTGAAACAAAATCTGTGTATACTGTTTCAAATTTTGCAGGTAATTTAGCGGAAGTAAAAATCTAAGTGGTTGACTTTCAGTGACGACTCAAAAATGAGATTGGGGTATTTGAAACACTTCTCCCGGATACTGTTCACAGCAAAATTTTTTCCGTTTTGCCTGTTAAATGCGAAAGATTCTGGCAATCAGGATATCGGACTGTAAAAATAGACAGAGATCTGCCCTCTTATTTTTCCTGTTTTACTCAACGGAAAGGGATTTATGCCCGTTCCTATTTGCCTAATAAAGCTAAACCACCGTACGGCGGTAGCTTCCAGCTCACCCTAACTTAGTAGAGAAAATCTTGACTCACCAAATCATTTACAAATTCAAAAAAATTGCGCAGTTAAATAATTGCGCGTATATTTGCAACCAAATAACTGCGTAAATGAAATTAAGAAGGGATGTATTTCAAGCAATAGCCGACCCTACCCGAAGAGCGATAATCACTTTAGTCGCTCTTCAGGCAATGACACCAAGTGCAATAGCTGAGAATTTTGACTCATCAAGACAAACAATTTCCAAGCACATACAAATCCTCACAGAATGCGAAATACTTGAACAAGAACAAAATGGCAGAGAAATATACTACCACTTAAATCCCCAAAAGATGAAAGAAATAGCAGACTTTATTGAGCCATTTCGAAAATTGTGGGACGAAAGGTTTAATAACTTGGAAAGTATAATGAAAAAATACAAATCCAATAAGTAGAAGAATATGGAGCTCAAGACAAAAGTCCATGCTGAGGACGATAAACAGGAGTTACTGATAATAAGGGAATTTGATTTACCATTGGAATTACTCTTTAAAGCGTATGTAGAGCCTGAAATTATTCAGCAATGGATGGGCACGAAAGTGCTTAAACTTGAGAATAAAAAACACGGAAGCTGGCAATTTGAAACAACTGACTATAATGGGAACAAACATAGATTCAATGGAGTAATCCATGATTTTAGCCCAAATCAAAAAATCACGCGAACATTTGAAATGGAGAATACGCCATTCCCTGTTCAGCTTGAATTTTTGGGATTTGAAAAACTCACTGAAAACACTAGCCAACTTAATATCCATATAGTGTATAAATCTGTAGCAGATAGAGACCAAATGCTGCAGTTACCTTTTGCACAAGGCTTAAATATGGCACATAATCGACTACAAGATATTGTAGAAAAACTTAAATGACGTAGTATGAACTCAAAGGTGGACCTGTTTTTAGATAAGGCCCAAAAATGGCAAGAAGAAATGCGATTACTGAGGAGAATTATGATTGATTGTGGACTAACTGAAGAATTTAAATGGATGCATCCATGTTACACCTTTCAAAAAAACAATATAGCTTTAATTCATGGCTTCAAGGAGTACTGTGCGCTGTTGTTTCATAAAGGTGTTTTATTGAATGATGCTGAGAATCTTCTAATCCAGCAAACGAAGAATGTGCAAGCGGCACGCCAGATACGATTCACCCATATTCAGGAAATATTGAAAATGGAAACAACCCTGAAAGCCTATATATATGAAGCCATCGAGGTAGAAAAAGCAGGCCTAGAGGTGAAATTTAAGAAGACTTCAGAGTTCACAATACCTGAAGAATTTCAAAAGAAATTAGATGAAGTTCCTGAATTAGATGCTGCTTTTGAGGCATTGACTCCAGGACGGCAAAGAGGATATCTCCTGTATTTCTCTGGAGCAAAACAGTCCAAAACACGTCAATCAAGGGTTGAAAAATGTATGGATCAAATTCTGAATGGAAAAGGATTAAATGATCGGTGAAAGAACGGAGGTGTGTAAACAAAAACGAGACTACTAGGGATTTTAAAATTCTTTCTTTACACCTAAAAACCTTAATTATGAAAATCAAATTAAAAAAGATTTTATCAGCAATATTCACAATAGGATTGTTAACTACTTTATCGGTTAATAATTTACTGAACGCACAGGAACTTCAGCAACTTGAATTTTTATTCGCATTTGGGGAATCTTCTATAGGCAATGAACCTGGAGAATTTAAAGAACCGGTAAGTATTGCGACAACAAGTACTCATAATATTATTGTTACGGATAGAGGAAACAATCGAATACAGGTATTTAATTCAGAAGGAACCTTTCTATTTGACTTTGGCTCGGAAGGAGATGGAGATGGAGAATTTAGTAGACCATCTGATTTGGCAGTTGACAAGGATGACAGAATCATAGTTGCAGATGGAGGCAATAGCCGGATACAAGTTTTTAATTCGGAAGGAGAGTTCTTGTTTAAGTTTGGTTCCTCGGGTACAGGCAATGGAGAATTTAGTTTATTAGCCGCCGTAACAACTGACGATACAGGAAATATCATCGTGGCGGAAGGACCGTCGAATAATAGAGTTCAAGTTTTCGACCCAAATGGTCAGTTTCTTTTCACCTTTGGTACCTTCGGTTCTGCTGATGGAGAGTTAGACTTCCCGCTTGGAGTGGCTACAAATAGTCAAAATGACATTCTAATAATTGATAACGGAAATTCTCGTGTTCAGGTTTTTAATTCGAGTGGGGAGTTTCAATTCAAATTTGGGACTCGTGGATTTGGAGATGGAGGATTTACTACCCACTAGGTCTAACCGTTGATAGTGAAGATAGGATTATTGTCGGGGATGCGGGGAGTAATCGAGTACAAGTATTTGATTCTTCAGGAAGCTTTCTTTTTAAAATTGGCTCTCTTGGTACAGGTGATGGAGAATTAAACTCTCCTTTTGACGTAACAACAGATAGTTTGGATAATATTCTAATTGCTGATACAGGAAATAATAGGACACAAGTTTTTAACTCAGACGGTGAATTTCTTTTCAAATTTGGCAAAATTAATACAGAGGGCGGAAATTTTAATTTCCCGGTTGGTGTGGCTGTCAACAAGAATCAGGATATCGTGGTGACAGATGCAAACAATCGCAGGGTTCAAGTTTTTGATCAAAGGGGACAATTCCTGTTCACTTTTGGTCAGTTGGGGCTGAAAGACGAAGAATTTGTCTATCCTTTGGCAGTTGCGATCGATGCCCAAAACAACATAATTGTACTTGACGGTGGAAATAATCAGGTAAAGGTATTTGACCAAACAGGACAATTTTTATTCAAATTCGGCACCTTTGGCTCGGAAAATGGACAATTCATTTTCCCGTCTACATTGGCATTAGATAATAAGGAGAGAATAATTGTTGGGGATGCAGGAAATGACCGAATCCAGGTTTTTAATTCGGAGGGAGAGTTCCTTTTTAAGTTTGGGGAATCTGGTGTTGGCGATGGACAATTTACTCGTTCTCTTCAACTAACAACTGATAGTCAAAATCGAATTATTGTTGCCGAAAGTAGAAATAACCGAATCCAGGTTTTTGACTCCACGGGTCAATTTCTTTTCAAATTTGGTGCGCCTGGAGACGGAATTGGACAGGTGAATGGTCCATCTGGATTAGCAACCGATCAAAACGACAACATCTATACGAGTGAAGCTGGAAACCACAGAGTTCAAGCCTTCACTTCTGATGGTCAGCCACAACTATTCCTTGGTTCAATGGGAAGTGCGGAGGGATTCTTTAATACATGTAGCGGATTGGCATTTGCCACCGATATTACAGAAGGTGTTGAAGGCAGTACCGGAAAACTTATTGTTGCAGATGCAGGCAATGACCGAATTCAAGTTTTTAGTTTGAATATGATTACAAGCGTAGAAGAAATATATGCAGATTTGCCAGAAGAACTTCAACTTGAACAAAATTATCCAAATCCATTTACCTCAACTACTACTATACACTTTGCAGTACCTGTCCAATCCCAAGTTTCAGTCAAAATATATAATTCAAGTGGAACAGAGGTCAGTACGTTGGTCAATGAAAAACTGAATGCTGGAAATTACAAAACTGAATTCAATGTAAACGACCTACCCGCTGGAATTTATTATTGTACTGCTCAGATGGAAAATACTACCAAGACAATAAAGTTAAACATTTCAAAATAGAATAAAAAAACAGGTATGCCGAGAAATTATAGCTGCCAATAGTCCCGCATAGAGGCTATTGGCGGCTATACATACAGGCCCAAAAGGGGAAAATTTATCCCATAATTTCCGGAAATGCCGAGTAAAAGACAAAAGTATCTCACCTTTGGGGATTGCAATCTGTAAAAATCTGCAACAGAATTGCGCATTTCGCCCTTCCAATTCGTCCTTCCAATTCCTACTTCCTATGATTCGAAGCTTACGAATCCCTCCATAGCATTTCGGGCTTAGTAATCTTCTTAACTCGACCCTCGCCCTTCGACCCTCGACCTTCGTCCTTCCAATTCGCCCTTCCCAAACATATTATAAAAAAATGTGTTGGCATCCTTTTTGGTATGGTAAGAGTGCAATACTACTGGCACGGAAGGATTCATTTCCAATGTGCCATACAGGAAAATCTTATCATTTTAAATTTTTTACAAGCAACTATGGAGAACGGAACTATTTTTTACAAGGACGTACGTTTTTGGCTGGTCTTTCTTTCTTTGATTACATTGGTGAGTTTAGTAGCGAGAGGGTATCCTTTATAGTCTTAGGTTCGGGCCGAAGAGCCCGAACCTAAAATAGAGGGTAGGCCTTATTTTTGAATTTTCAGGCTAAAATCAAGAGAAGTGGCAGAATGGGTGAGGGCTCCGATGGAGATATAATCCACACCTGTTTTGCCGATTTCTCTGACATTATGAATGTTCACGCCTCCGGACGCCTCCGTTTCGTACTTTTTATCCACAATAGCCACCGCTTCATATAGTAATGGAATATCGAAATTATCGAGCAAGAGCCTGGTCAGATGTCCAGCTTCCAGCGCCTCATACAACTCGATGAGGTTGCGGACTTCTACGGTCACTCCAAGGGACATGCCGTGTTTTTGCTGATATTCATGTACTTTCTGGATGGCGGGTTTAATACCGCCGCAGGCATCGATGTGATTGTCTTTGATCATAAACCAATCGTAGAGCCCGAAGCGATAATTTTCACAACCGCCTAATTTAACGGCCCATTTTTCCAAAAAGCGAATTAAGGGAGTCGTTTTGCGAGTGTCCAGAATCTTTACATTCAGGTCTTCTACTTCAAATTTGAAGCGGTTGCTTAGGGTAGCGATGCCACTCATGCGCTGCATAATATTGAGCGCCAGCCGTTCGGCCTGAAGCAAGGCCTGGGTATTGCACTCCACTTCAAAGGCAACATCTCCATAACTTACAGGTTGGCCGTCTTCAACTTTCAGGTTGAAAACACAGGAGTCGTCTACTTTTTGAAAAATATGACGGGCTACTTCTACACCAGCGATTACCCCGGGGTCTTTGATTAGGAGGTGTGCTTTGGAGCGGGCGTTGGGATCTATGCAGGCGAGTGAGGTATGATCACCACTTCCCACATCTTCTTTCAAGGCTTCCACTATAAAGTGGTCGAGCATCTTTTGCTCTTGAGTATTAATAGTCATCTGCCGTTATTTTTGGAATACGCAAAAGTAAGGCATTTGTCAAGAAGAAAAAAATAGCTTTACAAATATTCGCCGACCGACGAATATTTGTAAAGCTGTTTTTTAGAACAATACGGCGATTTTAACCGTAATGTTATGCGCTTTACCTACAGAATTCTCCCGACTTTCATTCCCATTGTTGGGGTTGATCTCGGTAGCGCCGTCTCGTGTGACATCTGCGAAACCGACCTGGAAGCCGAGTCCTCCCACCAGGGCCGTTGTTTCAGACAGGCTGTATTCGATACCGGCTCCGATACCCCAGGCCAGGTTGAGGGCGTTGACTTCCTGTTTGATGTTGATATCCTCAAAGTCACTTCCGAGGTTTCTGGCAGTGATCGAGCCCTTCGACTGGGTTTTGATCCCCAGGGTGATGGCCGGCTCTACAAAGTAGCGAATGTACCCAAACTCGCGGGTTCGCATCTTCAAGCCAATCGGGATTTCGAGGTATTGAATGCTGTATTTAAGTTTGGTCATAGAAGGAAGCGGGAGTGTATCAGTAGTCAATTCGCGATAGGAGTCTTCCCAGTAATAACCTTCCCATTCGTGTTGGAGAGTTCCGCCCTGGTTAAAGCCAAAACCGATACCGGTGGAGAAGGCATAATTTTCTCTGAAATAAAATTCTCCAAGCATACCTAGTTTGAGCCCAAGGTTGGTGCCTGCCGAGTTGATCCGGTTGGAATTGGCTCCCATCCAGGAGAAAGTGGGGCTGACCTGTAGACCGAAACGGACATCATTAAACTGGGCATATACAAAATTGAGCGACAGCCCAAAAAATAAGATCAATGCAATTTTTTTCATTATTAATCAGTTTTTTGTGTACTATTTTTGTTCAGCTTTCAATAGCAGACCGGGTTCCTTTATTTAGATGAAAAAAGTAAGCCTCATCCCCTATAAATGAATGCCGATCTACTGTAGTGGTGTATTTATGCAAAAATAAGCTAAAATTATTCTGTTCCCTTACTTAACGTTCGAGAATAGAAATTTAGCTGTCAGATAAGGATTAATTAACTCAAGTTGCGATATACACAAGATAAATTTCATCAGAGGGCTTGAAATGGTTGGCGGCCAACGGCCGTCAACCATTTTAAGCCCTCTAATAGAAAAATCTATTCTATATAAAAATACCTTAAAGTATCAGTGAATGAAATACCGTACCCAACTTTTTACTTTGCTCATGTTAATGACTTTGTTATGGAGTTGCCAGCCGGAAGTGAGCGAACCGCTGCCGGATGTCAGTACTATTGAAATCGATCTGAGCCCGAGAAGGTTCGAACAGGATCTTTTTACTTTGGATACTACACAGATGGATGCCTCACTGGCTGCCCTTAAATCAAAGTATCCTGAGTTCTCTACTATTTTCTTCAGTCAAATTCTGGGCTCGAATGATCCGGAAGTGCTTAATTCCATTGGAGAGGCCGCCTATGTAAAGGGGTTTATCAATTTTCCGGCGATCCGCCAGTTGTACGATACCTGTACATACGTTCTGGGTGATTTTTCCGACCAACAAGCATCCTTCCAACAGGCTTTTCAATATTTAAAGTATTATTTCCCGGAAATGCCGACGCCGGACCTGACGACTTTTATCTCTGAATATACCGTCGGAGCCTTTATTTATAAAGAAAACTCTTTAGCTGTAGGCCTTGATTTTTTCCTGGGCAGTGATTATCCCTACGCTGCTTATAACCCCAATAATCCTACCTTTTCGGCCTATTTAACGCGAACGTTTAATAAGGACCATCTGGTTAGTAAAACAATGAGGGTACTCGTAGAAGATATCACCGGTCCACCAAACGGCTCTAAAATGCTAGACATCATGATCCACCGCGGCAAACAACTCTACATACTGGACCGGTTACTTCCGCATGTGGCAGATACAGCCGTCCTGGAATTTTCCGAAGATCAGTTCAATTGGTTAAAGGAAAATGAAAGGGATGTATGGGCCTTTTTTCTAAGCGAAGACCTTTTGTATTCTACCGATATGCAGAAATACCGCAAATATGTGGATTACAGTCCGAATGCACCAGGTATGCCAATAGAAGCGCCGGGCCGGGTTGCTAACTGGATGGGCTATCAGATCGTCAATGCTTATATGCGTCGGGCACAATCGGCTCAATTATCCGACCTGATCAATATTAGAGATGCTCAGGAAATCCTGAATAAATCAAGTTATAAACCACCAAGAAAGTAGGGTGTTATTTTTTAAAAATTGCTTTTCTGCCGCCTCTCAGCAGGAAAGGATTTAATTTTCCCCTATTCCCCGGACTTGTGTATCTTTGCTGGAAATCGCTAAAGAAGTGGTTCCAGGATTTTTTAAGGAGGACTGAGCTTACGCACTTAAATAATTCAATTGTGAGCTATATCGCAGCTTGAGTTAATTAGTATAAACGTCGCTGCATAAGCGCAGTTAATAACATAAAAATTATGTCAAATAGAGCAATACCTGTTGTTGATCTGTCGAAGTTTGTTAAAGGAGATAAAGCGTCCCGCCAGGATTTTGTGAAAGAATTGGGAGAAGCTTTCCGGAATATTGGTTTTGTGGGAGTAAGCAATCATGGCGTTCCGAGACAGCTGATCAGTGATTTTTACAAAGCCAGTAAGGCCTTTTTTGCACTGCCTGTAGACCTGAAAGGAAAGTATGAGATCGAGGGAGCGGCCGGGCAGAGGGGCTACACTTCTTTTGGTAAAGAGCATGCCAAACAGTCAGAGGTAGCTGACCTGAAAGAGTTTTTTCAAATTGGGCAAGAGTCCAGAATGAAAAATGTGGATGTGCTGGAAGTACCTTCTTTTATGGATCTGGGAATTAAGTTGTTCAAAAGTTTTGAAGCAACAGGCGCCGCCCTTCTACGAGCAATCGCTTTATACCTGGGGCTGGAAGAACATTATTTCGATAGCAAGATCGAAGAAGGCAATAGCATTCTTCGGGCCATACACTATCCCCCTATTACCCGGGAACCTGAATCAGCTATTCGTGCCGAGCAGCATGAAGATATCAACCTGATCACTTTGCTGGTAGGGGCTTCAGCCGGAGGCTTGCAAATATTAAATCACGAAAATAAGTGGTTGCCGGTTATTCCGGAAAAGGACGAGATCGTTATTAATGTTGGTGACATGCTTCAGCGCCTGACTAATAACTTTCTCAAGTCAACTACCCATCGGGTAGTAAATCCTCCAAGGGAAGAATGGCATGTTCCAAGATTATCGATCCCTTTCTTTTTACACCCGAAGCCAGATATGGATCTCACTTGCCTGGAGTCTTGTGTGACGGAGGATCGTCCACTTGCTTACGATCCCATTACGGCCGGAGATTATCTGGACGAGCGATTAAGGGAGATAGGCTTAAAGAAATAAGCCTATGACAGATTGCCGCCTCCGCAATCTTACCATATGCTTAATAAGTATTAATTACTTGCAAATGCCCTTAAACCTTCAGACATTTGCAGTATCTTAGTTAAAAGAAAGAAAAAAAGAAGTCAATAAGAGGTTTCAGTCAGGCAGATTGGCTTTTTTGGCAAAATCAGTTTTTAATTTAAAAAAATGTAATTATGGATACCATACTGTTATTTAATTTCTTCGGACCAGAAATGCTGGTTATTATGTTTGCAATCCTGTTGTTGTTTGGCGGTAAAAAAATACCTGAGTTGATGAGAGGGATTGGAAAGGGAATTCGCGAGTTCAATTCTGCCAGATCTACGATCGAAAGTGAGTTGAAAGAGGGCATGCGCGAGCAGGAGCGATTGGAAGAAGAAAAGAAAGAAAGTAAATAAAATAAAAAAGGCGACCGTGCGGTCGCCTTTTTTATTTTATTTATCTTCTTCTTTTGAAGAGGTTGCCCAGCATTTTAAACCCAATATTAGCTATATCATCCGTCACACTTCCATCTCCATCCTGATCCAGCAAGCTGGTGATCAATCCTGAAGAAATATTGGTTTGTTGTTTTTGCTGAGAGAAGCTACCGGAAAGTAAGCCTGCCAGGTCTCCGATATTCAGGCCGTTCTGGCGCTTGGTCTTACCCAGGGCACCCATGATGACCGGTGCGAGTAACTGCATGAGATTGCCGGTTTTGCCTTGATCCAGCCCACTAACCTGGCTGATCATATTGATGGCATTGCCTTGTTTGCCACCGAGCAGGTGGTTCAGGATACCGGCCCCGTTTAGCATCCGCTGGTTTTGAGGCTGATTATTACCGGACAGCATACCCATAACATCATCTAAAATACTACCGTCGTGATCATTTTCCAAGGCGTTATTTAGAGATTGAGCTCCTTCTTGTGTAGAGGCGTTTTTGGCCAAAGCACCCAAAAGGGTAGTCATGATTCCACTCGCAGCCATTTTGGTTTGCTGGGTGTCAGCACCACCAATCTGACGGCTAAGGCCTTCCATGAATGAATCATTGTTCATTTGGCTTTGGAGTAAATTAAGCAAGTCGTTTGCCATGATTTTGTTTTTATAGTTGTGTCAATATTGTTCCTATTATTTATACGGATGGTGTATAGCAAGGTCACAATATTTGTGCAAGATTCTTAAAATTAAGATGGTTTTTTGCACTTAGATAGAGAAATATCACTCCTTAGGTATTAGAAATCAAAGCTTTTTTATTTTTAATAAGGTGCCTGAATTCAAGGGTGTATTACTTCTCAGGTTATTCAGTCTGCTTAATACAGCGTAATTGATAAACGGTAGTTTGAGCGATACATCAAATGGGGTTTCCCGCTTATCGAGTCGATAACATAAGTATCCGTCACTTTCTACCAGTTGTCTTCTGATCTGTTGAACAGGGTAAGTAATCTTATTGATAGGTTCCAAAGGTTCTGTAATGGAAGGCACCGGCAAAGGCATAAGCATTGGCACCCGATCAAATAAATCGAGGCGCTTGATCTTTTTCGGTGAAAAAACGATCAATTGCTGGCCCGGCCGAATTTCTTCGGTCAGCAAACGATTCCATGCTTTTATCTGATGTACGGTACAACCTGCTTTTTGAGCAATGCTTTCTATCGTTTCGCCTGAAAGAACCGTGTGGGTAGACTCTTGATACAGGCTGTTATTTTCCAGGCTGGGCTTGCTGATATAGACTGGTGTAGATTGTACCCTCAGGCGGGCTTCAAAATCAGGGCGCTTCTGATCGAGGTAATCCTTAAATGCAGCCATGACTCTTTTGGGCAGTGTCAGATGATAACCTTTTTGTCGGGCAGGGATGAAGCCTTGCAAATAAGCAGGGTTCAGGGCCTCGATAATGTTGAGCGGTAATTCGGTAACCTGGGCTACTTCATAAAAAGAGATATGGTCGTATACCATAATGCTTTCTGTCATTTGCTGATCCAGTTCAGGATATCTGGGCGTCAAATCATGCTCCTGATAGTGATGGATCAGATAGGTAGCCGCTATAAAAGCCGGTACATAGTTTCGGGTTTCCCTCGGCAAGTAACGGCGTACTTTCCAAAAGTTCTTACTGCGGCTGCGTTTAATAGCCCGGCTTACCCGGCCTCCTCCGCTGTTATAGGCCGCAATAGCTAGCTCCCAATCATCAAAGCGCTCGTATAGACGTGAGAGATATTCGATCGCAGCTTCCGTAGAGCGGTGGGGGTCTGAACGTTCGTCCACCACACTGTTGATCTCCAAGCCATAGTATTTACCAGTGGCGGGCATGAACTGCCACAGACCGGTAGCACCTACCCTTGATACAGCCTTCGGATCAAGCGCCGACTCAACAACCGACAAGTACTTCAGATCCGTAGGAAGGGCCGCTTCTTTTAATTTTTTTTCAAACAGGGGGAAATAAACCACCTGGCGACCGAGGATGTTCTCGGCCTTGTCTCTTTTTCTGATGGTATAAGTAGTCAGATAGCTCTTGACAACTTGGTCATAGCGGGGAGGGACGACTTCACTTTGCATCTTTTTAATACGCTCGATAATGGCGGGTTCGTCGTATTCCGGCTCCGGGTCGGTTAGATCAGATTTGTTACTGGCACTTAGCACGGCTCCAAACAAACAGAGTAGAACGAGGAGCGCGTACTGCTTCATCGCTGAGGGTTCCATAAGGCTATTGTATTGAATTTTTAGCAAAATACAACAATTTTGTCTCAGATGACAATTAATAACGAAGCTTTAAGGATTTATTTACTTTTCACACAATCAATTAATATCCTAGTTGCTTCACAAAACTCAGCAACTTGGCTTCCTCAAACACATTGGACATCAGCTGAAGCCCCACCGGAAGCCCTTCCCCGGTTTTCCCTACCGGAAAGGCAATACCCGGAATGCCGGCCATATTAGCTTGTACTGTAAAAATATCGGCGAGGTACATCTCTACCGGGTCATCTGTTTTTTCTCCTAAATTCCAGGCTGGAGCAGGGGTAGTGGGCATGAGCAAAAAGTCAAAATCTGAAAGCAAACGGCGAGTTTCTTCAGCAATCAGCCTCCGAACTTTCTGTGCTTTGGTATAGTAAGCATCATAGTAACCGGCGCTTAAAACGAAGGTGCCCAGCATGATCCGACGCTTTACTTCCTCCCCAAAGGCCTGCGTACGCGAGTGAGTATACATATCTTCCAGACTGTCAGCTTCTTTATCTCTAAAACCAAAGCGAACACCGTCATAACGGGAAAGGTTGGAAGAAGCCTCAGCGGTCGTCAGTACGTAATAGGCCGGCACGATGTAATCGAGGTACTTAAAATCAACGCCCTCCACCCGGTAACCTGCCCGGCGGAATTCATCAAGCTGTTGTTCCATCAGGGTACGGATCTCTTCGTCCAGGCCTGGGTGCTCCAGGGCCGACCGATAGTATGCTATGCTCGGTTGTTGAAGTGGTTCCAGTGTCTGGGAATAAGCAGGTACTTCTCTTTTACTGGCGGTGGCATCGTATTCATCCGCTCCGGCCATGACTTCGAGTAGCAAGGCCATCTCTTCTGTTTTATGAGCAAAAATACCGACCTGGTCAAAGGAGGAACCATAGGCTACTAAGCCGTGCCGGGAAATACGTCCATAAGAGGGCTTCATGCCGAGTATGCCGCATAGGGCTGCCGGCTGGCGTACCGAGCCACCCGTATCAGTCCCCAGCGCGGCCAGGCAGGTGTCCATCTGAACAGAAACCGCAGCACCGCCCGAAGAGCCACCGGGGATCTTTTGTGGGTTGATACCATTCAGAACAGGCCCGTAAGCTGAATTTTCGTTAGAGGAACCCATGGCAAATTCGTCGCAGTTGGTCCGGCCGATGATGATAGCGTCTTCAGCTAGAATGCGCTCTACCGCCGTAGCAGAAAACAAGGACTCGAAGTTCTCCAGGATCTTTGAACCTGCCGAGACCTTATGCCCTTGGTAACAGATCACGTCCTTTATCGAAACGACCATGCCCCAGAGTTTTCCCAACTTCTCCGGACTTTCCTGGATCTTTTTATCCAAAGCTGCTGCCTTTTGAAGGGCTTCTTCTTCAAAAACTTCCAGATAGATGTTGAGATGCTGATGCTCCTTTATCTGTTCTAGATAGAATGCTACCAGAGCTTTACAGCTTGTCTGTCCTTCCCGGATCGCCTGCTGAACGGATGCTAAGTCGCTGTATTTTGCCATATTATTTAAGCTTCTCAATAATTTCGTCAATCGTCATCATTTCCTGCTCGCCGGTAGCCATATCCTTTAAAGATAATTGCCCGCTTTCCATTTCCTGACTTCCCACAATGGATACATATTGTACCTCTCGGGAATTGGCATATTTCATCTGTTTTTTCATCTTCACCGGCTCGGGATAGATCTCGGCATTGATGCCGGCCGCTCTAACTTTGACTAACTGCTTCCAGGCGTATAAAAAGCTTTTTTCATCAAAGCTTAAAAAAAGCAGCTTTAAGTTAACTGCATCATCTTGCGGAAACAGACCTAGCTCCTCCATCACGTCATAAATGCGTTCTGCTCCAAAGGAAACGCCCACACCCGAAACATCTTTTAGACCAAAAACACCGGTGAGGTCATCGTAACGACCGCCGCCACCGATGCTGCCCATCTCTACATCCTTAGCCGATACTTCAAAAATACAGCCGGTATAGTAGTTGAGCCCGCGGGCCAGGGTAATGTCAAAGGTAATTTCATTGGCGGCCTGATAGTCATCGAGGTACTGAAAAACTTCTTCCAGCTCGGCAATTCCCTTCCTGCCGGTTTCGCTGGTTTCTAGCAGCGGCTTTAGGTCTTCCAGATTTTTGACCTCCAGGATGTTCACAATTTGCTGGATAGCCTCGTCAGATATTCTTCTGTTGGCCAGCTCTTTTTTCACACCTTCCAGGCCGATCTTATCCAGCTTGTCGATGGCCACGGTCATAGCGGCAAAACGCTCACTGATGCCGGCTACCTCGGCTATGCCGGCCAGGATCTTCCGGTTGTTTACCTTAATGAGTACCGGTAATTTTAGCTCATTAAATACCTCGTCGTAGATCTGGGTTAGCTCCGCTTCATATACTAGCGAGTCCGAGCCGACTACATCCACATCACATTGATAAAACTCCTGATAACGCCCTTTCTGAGGCCGGTCGGCCCGCCAAACGGGCTGGATTTGATAGCGCTTGAATGGAAAGGAAATATCATTTTGATACATCACCACATAGCGTGCAAATGGAACTGTAAGGTCATATCTCAGACCTCGCTTTGAAATAGAGGGGATCAACTTGTTCGAATCTCTGGTATCCAGCGCCATGATGTCGGCCTTGCCCAAAAAGTCGCCGTTGTTGAGTACCTTGAACAGGAGTTGATCGCCTTCATCGCCGTATTTGCCGGTGAGGGTCGAAAGGTTTTCCATCGTCGGCGTCTCAATAGGCTGATAGCCGTATTTGATAAAAACCTTTTTGATCGTATCAAATATATAATTGCGTTTATTAACCTGATCGGGGTTGAAGTCTCTCGTCCCCTTAGGAATACCTGGTTTCATATTTTCAAATAATTAGAGAATGATCGGCAAGGGAAGACCTGCCGGTAGATTACGTTCCGTAGGAACGAAATATCAATAGCCCCAGGCTTAATGCCATTTATTTTTTTATCGCCAATTAGCCTGGGGCTATTATTCCTATATTACATAACAGATGTAAACTGCTTCAGGAAGCGTACATCATTCTCGAAGAATGCGCGGATATCCGCTATATCGTACAGTCGCAGGGCCTGGCGTTCGATCCCCATACCGAAGGCAAAGCCGGTATATTTTTCAGGATCAATGCCGCAGTTTTCCAACACCTGAGGGTCCACCATACCGCAGCCCAGTATTTCAAGCCAGCCCGTACCCTTGGTCAGGCGGTAGTCTTTTTCCGTTTCCGTACCCAGATATACATCCATTTCTGCACTTGGCTCCGTGAACGGGAAGAAGGACGGACGCAACCGGATCTTGACATCCGGGCCGAACATCTCGCGGGCGAAGTACAGCAAAGTTTGCTTCATATCAGCGAAAGAGACGTTTTCATCCACGTACAGGCCTTCTACCTGATGGAACTGACAATGCGAGCGGGCGGAGATCGTTTCGTTCCGATACACCCGGCCCGGCGCGATGATCCGGATAGGTGGTTGTTGCCGGGTCATGACCCTGGCTTGCACCGGTGAGGTATGCGTACGCAACAGCATAGTCGTGCTGTCTTTCAAATAGAACGTATCCTGCATATCGCGTGCCGGATGATCCTCGGGGGTATTCATGGCCGTGAAATTGTGCCAGTCATCTTCAATCTCACGCTCTTCCGCCACTACAAAACCAATACGTTCGAAGATGTTGATGATGCGGTTCATCGTCAGCGCAATGGGATGGCGGGCACCCAGTTCGATGGGCTCGCCCGGTGCCGTCAGGTCCAGATTTGCAGCCGATTGGCTTTCTTCTGCCGTTTGGAGGTCGAACTCCAGGGCTTTGTATTTCTGTTCTGCGGTTTGCTTGGCTTTGTTGATGAGCAGGCCGAAGTCTTTTTTCCGTTCGTTGGGGATGTTGCGAATCTCACCGGATAGCGGTTTCAGCACATTTTTACTTCCCAGGTATTTGATACGGAAAGTTTCCAACTCTTCCAGGCCAGCCGGCCGGGCCGATTCAATTTCTTCAATAATTGCGTTGATCTTGTCGAATATTTCAGTAGCCATGGTGTCAGTTCATTTTTAAGACTGCAAAGGTAAAGAAAATTCGTCAAGGGCCGAACTTTCTATTGGTAAGAACAACCATAAAAGAGAGAGGAAAGGTTCAATTGAGTACTTGGTAATCTTTTGTAATTTGAGTAAATGTTAACTTATTGAGATTTGAAGTGAAGTTCTTTGATGGCATTAAACGACTTAACAATGAAAAAACTGCTTTTGTTACTTGTCTTTTTATTAGCGTGTTCTACCGAGACTTTGTTAGAAAAACGAATAGATATTTTGGGCTATTGGAAATATATTGGTGAAGCACAAATGGAAGAGATTAATATTTTACAAATCAAAGATTCAGTGATAACCTATTTTCTTGAATCAACGGGCATATATTCTTTTAGGTACGACCTAAAAAGCGATTCTCTTTATTTTATTTTGAGTGAATCCAATGAAAAAAAAGGTTTAAACAAAAAGGGCATTCAGTTTAAGCTAGTTGGAAAAGATACCTTGATTTTGTTAGGGGCTAAAATAGATACTTTAAATAGGGTTCCTGAAGAGTTAGGGAAGAGTTTAGTTGAACGTGTTAAATCTGGAATTAATGATGATCAACTTTTTGTTCCAAATCAATGATATTGCGTTTGGCCCGTACGGGCCAAACTACGTTGGTGGCGGTTTCCAAACCGCCGAATTGAAGCAAGCTAAAGCTCGCTTTCCTGGCAAGCTGAAGCTTGCTGTCCGATTAGGCGCTTATTTTTTTAACGCCAATGAAACTGGTCATATATTGGGTAAGACGGTTTGGAAACCGCCACCAGCGTTAGGACTATGTTATCTAAATGCCGGCCTTAAATAAAGCCCGACGGAGTAGGTTCACGAAGCGCTCGCACAAAATACTGTTTGAGCGAAGCGAGTTTATTTTGTGCAGCGGAGTGAACTGTAGCGAAGTCGCAGGCTTTATTTACAGCCTTGATTTTTTGGTTCTTTTGCATCAAGGCAAAAGAACAAACACTATAGCTCCAATTCCCCTCTCGCATGTCGTATATAACTCCGATAATAAAATCCAGCCAGCACCCCAAAGACAAAACCGCCAATATGTGCCCAATAAGCAATACCGGCACCTTCGCCCCCTGAGTTCAGACTGGCCGTGCCGTCCATCCACTGCATGGCGATCCAGATGCCAAGGAAAATGAAGGCTGGAACACGGAAAGGGAAAACAATAAACAGGACCTTAACTCTTGACTGTGGGTACATCACTAAATAAGCTCCCATCACAGCCGCAATGGCTCCACTGGCTCCCACCAGCGGAATATTGCTGTATGTGTTGAAGTAAATATGCCCGGCCAGGGCAGCCAGGCCTCCAAGAAGGTAGAAAATCACAAAACGCCGGCTTCCAATGGTGGCCTCAATGTTGTCGGCAAAAATCCACAAAAACAACATATTCCCGATGAGGTGCATAGCGCCGCCGTGCAAAAACATACTTGTAATGGCCGTATAAAGATCTTGCCCTTGAACGAGTTCGGCCGGTATGGCACCGTAAGTGATGGTGATGTGATAAATACTTTCGGGAAAAAGAAGATATTCATACACAAACACGGCAATATTCAGCAAAATAAAACCGTAACTAAAAGTGGGATAATGTCCGCCTTTTATCTGATCGTCTCCAATTGGAATTAGCATAGTTTGAACGCTTTGTGTTATTTTTGGGAGTATAGAACTTAATTATTTAAGAGTGGCGGCCGCCACTCTTAAATAATTAATAATAAGTTGCTGTAAGATGAAAAAAGTTTAGATGAATTCCTAGAAAATAGGGAAGTGGGGTATTGAAGCGCTACCAATTGACCGATAAAACATGAACATATTATGAAAAAAAACTTACTCCTCTTAATCTTTTTTATACTATTCCTATCTGTTGCTCAAGGCCAGATGACGATTAACGGCCAGCTTCGGTACGGCAACGAATGGATCGATTACGAGCAGTCCTACCTGGAAATTAAAACCGTGCAGGATGGCTGGTATCGCGTCACGGCCGGCCAGCTCCGCTCAGCCGGCCTGCCCGTGGATGAAGTACCGTTGTCGGCCCTGCGCCTGGAACGATTCGGGGAGCCGGTTCCGCTGTTTCGGGATGCTTCCGGAGGGTACATCGCTTTTTACGGTGAAAAAAACAGGGGGGAGTTGGACCGACAGCTGTTCGAGGATCCGGAGGCGGAAATGCTTAATCCTCATTATAGCATGTATTCCGATACGGCGGTGTATTATTTGTCATGGGAAAACCCGGCCGCCGCCGGCCCGGATTACATCGAAATCAACAATGACCTGAATAATCTGCCCGAAAAAGAAACCTGGTACAGGCACACCGAGCGGAAAGTTTTTGGCGACCGGGCACATTCTATTACCTACGACGGGCAACGGTTGCTGACCTTGTCTCTCTACGATTATGCGGAGGGCTTCGGAACCCTGCCCGATTCAATCCATACCTTTTCTTTTAATCCCAAGCCTACAGCTGTGCCCAATGAGGAGGCCCAATTATTCATTCAGCTTTTTTCCAATAAATACAATAACCAATTCAATCTGCTGTTTAACGGAAAAGAATACTTGCGCGAAAACATTCCTCAGGACTCCAACCTGCTGAGAAAAAACCTGAGCATCCCCTTGAATGAACTACAGCCGACTTCAGTAGTGACCATTAGAGATCTCAACCGGACCAGAAATCAGTACGGCATTGCTTTTGCCGAGTTGACCTACCCACGGAGCCTGGATGCTGAAGGCGAGGCCTATTTCTCTTTTCCGCTCCAGGCCGGGAGCCGGCGTTACTTTGAAATAGATAATTTCGACACAAGTGGTGGAGAGGTATGGGTGGTTAACTTAAGCAATCAAACAAGATTGCGGGCAGAGGTCGCAGGAACCACAGCCCGCTTCGCTTTGCCGGCCATGGATGCCGCGTCCCAAATTACAATTGTGAACCCAAATACAGGATTCCGTCCGGTAAGCGATATGGCATCTACCAACTGGCAAGACTTCAGAGAGAGCCAGGCCAATTATCTGATCATTACGCACCAAGATTTAATGAAACTCGATAGTGGGGTAAACCGGGTGGAGGAATATGCTGCCTACCGACGTTCTTCCGAAGGCGGCGCCTACCAGGTAGCGGTGATAACGGTGGATCAGATATTTGATCAGTATGGATACGGCATTGAGGGGCATCCCCAGGCCATTCAAAACTTCAGCCAATGGGCAGTCCAGCACTGGCCTCGGCTAAAGTATGTCTTACTGCTCGGGCATGGCTACAATTACCTCGTTGCCCGAAATGACCCTCAAAACCTGGCGCCTGGCAATTATATCCCCACTTATGGCAATCCCGGCTCCGATAATCTGATGTTGTCCCCTAAAGGACGGCTACTGCCAAGTTTTGCCTTTGGCCGGGTAGCGGCCCACAATCCACAGGAAATCCGACAATACCTCTACAAATTAAAAGAGTATGAGGAAGTCCTACGCAATGCCACTACTTTGGAGGACCGCTTGTGGCGCAAACGCTTGCTACACATCTCGGGCGGCTCTAACCCGAATGATCAGAGTGACTTTGAAAGGAGAATGACCCGCCTGGGCGAAAGACTTAGCAATAACGGATTTGGAGCATTATTCTCGATGGTATCCAAAAAAAGCAGCGAGGTGGTCCCACAATCCACCCCCACGCAGGTTAAGGAGATCGTAGATGCGGGGGTAGCTATTAAGGCCTTTCTTGGGCATGGAGGAGTAACGGTCACCGACTTTGGCCTGGATGATCCCTCCTTTTTTAACAACAAAGGATATTACCCACTTATTTTTTCTCTGGGTTGCAAAACAGGCGATATGTACGACCAGCAGCAGAGCCTGAGTGAGTCTTTTACGCTGGCCTCTGATCGGGGTGGGATCGGGTACATTGCTTCAGCGGGCTTTGCGTACCCGTCTACGCTTGAAACCCTGACCCGGGAGTTTTACCGCTTGCTGGGAGATGAATTGTATACCGCAGGAGTCGGAGACATTCTGCGAGCGATGAGACAGAACCTGGAAGTATCGAAGTTTCCAGATATTGCCAGATATTCTTTACTGGAGCAAATGTCTTATGAGGGCGATCCGGCGGTTCGACTGAACCTTTACAAAGCGCCCGATTATGTAGTGGATCCGACGACTGTAGAAGTACTTCCCCGGCGGATGACTGCTGCACAGGATTCCTTCAGCCTGAGTTTTGATATATTGAACATTGGCTACAATCAGACCGATACCTTTGCCCTGCAACTGCGGCACATTTTTCCCAATGGTACAGTTGAAGTGTTTAAAGATACCATTGCGGTCAATTTTGGAAAAAAAAGGATTACTTACCGTTTTAAGCTGGGAGAGGAGGAAGTAGAGGGGGAACATAGGATGGAAATCCTGGTCGATGCCGATAATAAAGTCCCGGAACTGCCCGCCGGCCTGGCCGAATCGAATAATGAGTTAGTCGGAGACAATGGCCGGAAGGGGATCTCCTTTTTTGTACAACAAAATGCGATCTTACCAGTCGCTCCGCCACCCTTTGCTATAGTAAATGACGAAAAGCCCAGGATAGTAGCTTCTTCCAATACCCTGGAGAAAACAGAGCGGAGCTACATCTTCGAACTGGATACCACTGCTTTATTCAACAGCAGTTTGAAAAAAACATTGGAGCTGAAATCCCAGGGAGGAGTGCTTTCCTGGACCCCCGAGCTAGGATGGATGAATGGCCAGGTGTATTACTGGAGAGTAAGGGAAAAAGGCCTGGGGGAAGTACGTTGGGTCGAGCGTTCTTTTATTTATTATCGGGATAGCCTTTCGGGCTGGAATCAATCACAATATTTCCAATTGGCTACGGATAGTCTGGAAAACCTGGAATTAGTGGAGGAAGCGCGAGCCATTAATTTTTCCAAAGGTTTTATTTCGGCAAAAGGAACAGCCATGTCTCATACAGTGGAGTTTAACAATGATGCTTCCAAGTTCGAGTATGACAACAATGACGGCAGTGACAGGAAATATTGGGGAGCAAACTACTGGAGAGGTGACGGTGCCTGGGATAGTCATATATTTGTAGCCGTTTTTGATCCTAGAACAGGCCAGTTCAGACGCAGCGCCAGCCGGGGGGAGTTTGGCTCAATACCCATTTCGCGAGACAATTACCCTGGCCATGCCTTCCTCATTACACAACAAAGCGGCCGGGAAAGCCTGGTGAATTACCTTCAGCAACAAATTCCCGACGGACATTACGTACTGGTGATTACCCACCAGAAGTTTGATTCCAGTCTGAAAACGGAAGAATGGGCGGCAGATTCCTTAACCTACGGCACGAATATTTTTTCTGTTCTGGAGGCACAAGGAGCTTTACAAGTTCGTCAATTGGAAACACGCGGAAGCTTACCCTACGTCTTTGCTTATAACAAGGGCGTTCGTCCGCTGGAAGAATCACTGGCCTTTGATATCAAGGATCAGGTAAGCATCGTCTTTGAAGTTCCTTTTTTAAAAACGGAGGGTGTGCTGACTTCTCCGCTTATCGGACCTGCCCAAAGCTGGAGCAGCCTGAGCTGGCAGCCCCAAATACCCGACGGCCAAAACGATGAAGTTGAACTGAGTCTGCTCAAATGGAATGCCGACCGCACTATGGCAGATACGATGGCCTTTCCGCAAAGCGGCTATTTTGATATTTCGGATATCGACGCCGCACAATACCCCTATTTGCAGTTGAAGTATCTTGTCAAGGACCCCGACAACCGCAGCTTTTCCCAGCTGGATTACTGGCGGGTCATATACGAGCGAGTACCGGACCTGGTACTGACCACCTCGGAAGACTTTTCCTTTTATTCCGACACCCTCCAGCAAGGTGAAGAACTAAAGTTAACCGCTTCCCTGATGGCCTTCAATTCGAGTGTACAGGACAGCATTGACCTGCGATATAGAATTCGTTCTGCTGACAACCAAAGTACTGAAATAGCTCAAAAGCTGGCTCCCCAGGAAGCAGGCAGTGCCCAGCCGATTAATTTTAGCTGGGATACAGGAGAATTAAATGGAGATTATGAACTCATTGTAGAGGCCAATCCTTTACAGACGATCACAGAAGATCAGTATATTAATAATTTGGGCGTGTTGCCCTTCGTAGTTGGTAGCGACAATGAAAACCCTGTCCTGGATGTCACGTTTGACGGCCGGCACATCCTCAATGGCGAGCTGGTCTCCGCCCGTCCCCTGATCAATATTTCACTGACAGATGAGAATGAGTTTTTAGAAATCCAGGACACGGCTTCTTTCGAGATCTGGCTGGATTTTCCGGATGGAGCTACACAAGAATTCCATTTTGATAACCCTCAAATTCGGTTTTATCCGGCTGAAGAAGGCAAGAAAAACCGGGCCAGGGTAGAATTCGAACCCGTATTTGAACTAGATGGGGACTACACACTCCGGATACAGGCAAAGGATGCGAGCGGTAATGTGGCAGGAGCTTCTACCTATGAGGTTAATTTTCAAGTGATCACGGAAAGCCAATTATCCAATGTGCTGCCCTATCCGAATCCCTTCACGACCTCCTGTCGCTTTGTGTATACCCTGACGGGCGACCGCGAGCCGGCCGACTTCAAGATCCAGATCCTGACCGTTTCGGGGCGGATCGTTCGCGAGATCACCCAGTTTGAGTTCGGGCAGCTGAAGGTCGGTACACATACTTCTGATTTCGTCTGGGACGGCACTGATGAGTACGGTGACCGTCTGGCCAATGGTGTGTACCTCTATCGGGTCATCGCCAGGGATACCGAAGGAGAGGACCTGAAGCACTTTGAGCGCAGCCAAGTGGACGGATACTTTAAAAATGATTTTGGCAAAATTGTGATTTTGCGATGAAGTTGTATAAAGTTATTCACTGTAAGCGAGCGCTCGCTTACAGTGAATAACTTTATACAACTTCTGTAGAAGGAATTGCCATTCAAGCCCTAAATCCTTATCTTTCAAAAAACAAAAAGAGTATGTCTATTAATGTTCAGGACATTCCAGATACTTTAATCTATGAAATGGATGAAGGAAAGCCTGTTTATTATCAGGGGTATCAGGAAGTTTTATCTAAGCAAAAAGATCCGGAAGAGGTTATGGGGAGTTCATACTTACAAGCTTTGCTGGCTACAAAGCTGGTTCTGTTATTGGGGAATAGTTTAGATTTGGACCAATACGAGTTAATTGCACAGGAAATAGGGTTAAAGTTTAGCGATCAATCCTGGAGGGCTGCCGATTTGGCTATTTTTAATAAGGAAAGCTTAGAAAATGTGACGATCAATAACAGATACCTGGAGGTTCCTCCTAAGGTAGTTATTGAAATTGATACTAAGGCTAGTCTGAAGGAAACAGAGGCTCCTTTAAGTTATTACCAGCGAAAGACTGACCAGTTATTGGATTTTGGTGTTGAACAGGTCGTTTGGATTTTTACGGATACCGAAAAAGTAATGATAGCGGAAAGCGGTAAAAAGTGGTCCATCCAGTCCTGGGAGTTGGAGCTTGATATCCTCGGAATAGCTATCAAAATTTCTGACTTGCTTGTGTGAAGCTTCAATGGTTTTTCTCTGAGCAACTTCTATATATTTCAATAATCTTTTTAGCAACTCGTGAATCTTCAAAATGCGTTCTGGCATATTCACGGAGCTTTTTCCCATCATACTGTCCATACGAGCTATATATTTCCAGCATTCCTTCCGCTACAGCCTCTACGGAGCCTTCAGTGACGAGCACGCCTTGGTCCCGGCCTACAATGTCACTCGGCCCGCCGCAATCAGTAGCCAGCACGGGCAGGCCGCAAGCCAGGGCTTCGGCCAGTACGATGCCAAAGGTTTCCACCCGACTGGTTAGAGCGAGCGCGTGCGATTGACGTAGCTGTTCAGGTACGGCTGTAGGGGAGAGGTAGCCAACAAAACTGACGAGGTCTTCCAGCTCCAGCTCCCGTACCAGCCTTTCCAGCTTGTCCTGTTCCGGGCCGTATCCGATGAAACGAAGCCGGAAAATGCCTTTCTCTTCTGCGCTAATTTTTTTAAAAGCACGGATCAGTAAATCGAATTGTTTGATGGGCTTGAGATCGCCTACGGCTATCCACTGAAAAGGTGGATAAAGGGAGCGTTTTTTTTTGGGAAAAAAAAGCTGTAGATCTATGTTATTCGGAACGGTAGAAATGTTGGTCAGAGAAGGAAACTGAAGGCTGACACTTTCTTTCAGAGCCTCGGACACACACATCACCTCTGAAGCCCCTTCCAGCGCTGGTTGTAATAAACCGGAGTGCCAGGGTAGCACTGTTTTTTCCAAAAAAGAACTTTCGTGTAAGGTCACTACGTAAGGCAGTCCCGTTTTTTTCGACAAAAAATGGGCAGCTACAGCGCCCAGTTGCGTATGTGCGTGGAGCAGGTTGATTTGTTTATTCTTTTTGACAAGAGTTATAAGCAACCGACACACCAATTGCGCCCAGGCTTTGATGAAAAGGGTATTCCTTTTTGGAAAAAAGGGACCTTCGAGGCGGATGAGATCCAGATTTTTTTCTGTACTTTTTTGCAATTGGTACCATTGCCGAACAGGCTTGCTAAGCCCGAAAGGAGAGAGGTGCAGGCAGGCAACGCTTACACCGATGCCTTGCTGGGCGAGTGCCAGCGCCTGGGACTCTACGAAGCTGCCTTCGAGTGGGTGGCGGGGATTTGGATACCAGGGAGTTAAAAAAAGTACGTTCATAGTAATAAATTGGAACCAAAGGACGGCGACCGCCGTCCTTTGGTTCCAATTTATTACTTTTCGGGTACAAGAGAAAAAAACATACTATGCTAAAAAAGCTGACAGCGGCAATAAAGGAAGAAGGCCTTTGGTCATTATTCCTCCGGCTAGGTACGGCGGGCGTGGGCTCGCAGTTGCTTGCGCTGGCCGTCTATCCGCTGATCAGTCGTCTGTATGCGCCGGAAGATTTTGGGATTCGGGCTACTTTTGCAGCGATATTTATGTTGGTCCTGCCTTTTTCGACCCTAAATCTTGAATTTGCCTTACCCTTGGTTAAAGAAAAATCAGAAGCTACTGAGGTTTTTAATACCTCGATGGTGGTGACCATTAGCCTTACTCTTCTACTAAGCCTTGTTATTGCAGGTATTTATTGGAGCCATTTCCTGGATCATCCTGTTCTCCCTTTTTTGTGGATTATCCCGCCGGCTATTTTGTTAGGAGGGAGCCGGAAAGCTTTCTTAGGCTGGGCATCCTGGCGGGCGCATCGGCGAGCCTTGGTTCGGTCCAAATACTGGCGGAGTGGTTCAAAGGGAGCGGCGGAACTCATTGGAGGCTGGTGGCAGGCGAATATTTGGTTGTTGGTTAGTAGTCAGGCATTAAGCATTCTGGCTATGCTGCTGTATTTATACCAACAAATGAAATCTGATCTACGCGAGTTGTGGGGAAACCGTCGCACAACGGACTGGAAAGGAGTGCTTGATCGATACAAGGCCTATCCGACCTATACCTTGCCTTCGACCTTCGCCGATATTTTTAATACGCATTTCCCCTTGTTGTTTTTCGGCGCTTTTTTATCGCTGGAGTTTGCCGGGCAGTTTTCAATGGCCCTGCTTCCGGTTTTTCTGGTATTCAGCTCCCTGGGAGATGCCTTTTCGCAGGCCTATTTGGTTGAGCTGGGAAGATATAGCCAAAAAGGCCGGGAGGATATTCGGTCATTGTTTGTCAGGAGTCTGTGGAATGTGAGCCTGACTGCTGCCGGCATTAGTCTGGGAATATTCCTGTTAGGGGAGCCGCTACTGATCTGGGTGTTGGGACCGCAATGGAAGGAAGCCGCTGCGATGCTACCTGTTTTGAGTGGACTGGTACCGGTATATTTCTGGAGTGCGCTTTGCTTTCATACCTTGAATAAAATATCCGCTCAAAGGGTCATTCTGCTGATGCATTTGTTGAGGGCGATGGTTTTGCTTGCATTGTTTTTGGTATTTTACCAATGGGAAAACCCGGAATACACCCTTGTAAAACTATATGTGGGTAATTCCTTTCTGTTTGGTTTGCTCTTTATTGGGCTGACCTACTTTTTTGTTCAGAAAAGCAGCCGTCCATGAATTACGGTAGATGGATCATTAAAATCTGGATCTTTTCAATAGGCTTCGTCTATTTGCTGGATGTGCCTTACTTGAAAATGAAGGTGCAGCTGCCGGAATTGCTGGTGCTGTTGATGTTGGGGATTTGGTTGTGGAGCAGGCAGAAAGCTTTCTGGCCTCCCCAAAAGGAACAGGCTGCCGATTTTCGCAGCTTTTATGCATTTGAAGGGGCCACCATGTTGTGGCTGTTCATCGCTCTTGCCGCTTCGCTGAAACACCCCACCCGAGCCGCCTTTTTGGAAAATATGGGGTATGCCTATCTTTTTTTGAGCAGTTTATTGGTTCAGTGGTGGCTTCATCAGGGAAAAAACAGGCTCCGTTTTTTCCAACAGAGTTTTATCCAACTAGGGATTATACTGGCGGTTTTGAATATAGCTATTTTCGGACTGTACACCTTAGGCTGGACTCCGGTCAGTCCACTTGTAGAAAGCAAAACGTTCCCCGTTCTGGGCGAGTTGCCGAGGGTATTAGGCTGGATGCCCAGTGCGAACCTGCTGGCCAATTTAATGGCCTTATGTTGGTGGATGGCTCTGAGTGAAGGGACTTCAAGTGGTAAATATGCTGCCAGCCTGCTGATTTTAGTCGGTTTGGTGCTGACCTTTTCCAAGTCTTTACTGATCATTGTACCACTCGGCTTTTTTTTATGGATAAAAAACAGGAGGACTGCGGGAAAACGAAGTTTGCGCTTCAGGGGAGCTATAGTGATCTTTTCGGCTGTATGCTATCTTTTTTTTACTCACGCTCTGGTACAACCAAAGTCTGAACCTATAGATGCCAGCTCTTCCTACCTTACCGGCCAGATTTTAGCCGAAACCAGGCATAGCTATTTTTTAGAAACCAGCTATCTGCGCTTAAAGAAAATGCAGCTGCAGGCGGTATCTGAAAACCCCGTTCTGGGCGTCGGACCGGGCAACTTCAACGCTTTTTTGCAAAAGGCTAAAGAGGAAGAGCTATATCCTGAACATTTAACGGCTTATGACCCACACTCAACACTCGGCGGCACCCTGGCAGAAATGGGAATTTTGGGTTTTTTGGCGCTATTAATCTGGATATTCGTTATTTTCAGGATGCTGAAAGTGCTTGTAGAAAAAAAGGAAGTACCTGGGATATATTGGGCGCTTGCTGTTTATATATTTTTCCTGGGAATAGAAATGTTGACCACGGATGTGCTAAACTTTCGACATCTGTGGGTGTGCTTAGGCATGCTGGCCTGGGCTTATAAAAGTTGTTTTTATGCGGCAGTCGAACAAAGACATCTATCAGAAATGGAGTAGGAAGAACAAGGATTTGCCCCTGTTTTTTTATCCCTGGTGGCTGGATGCTGTCAGTGGACCCGACTCCTGGGAGGTGGCTTTGGCTGTTAACACCAATCATGAAATAGAAGGGGTGTTGCCCTATTTGAAGGCCCGGCGATTCGGCCTTTCCTGGTCGGGCATGCCCATGCTGACTCCCTATTTGGGGCCGTTTCTGGCGTATCCTTCTGGGCTCAAACCTGCAAAGAAAGTAGCATTTGAGAAAAGAGTGATGAAGGCTTTGATCGATCAGATTCCGCGATTTTTTTATTTTCGACAGAACTGGTATCCTGATCAGCAAAACTGGCTGCCGTTTTACTGGCAGGGGTTTCGGCAAACGACTTTTTATACCTACCGCTTCCCGGATATTCAGGTTCCGGATCGGTTGTTTCAGCGTTTTCGAAGTTCAACTCGCAATCATATACGCGTGGCCAGGCAGGCCTATAGTATCGAGGCGGAAGGAGCACTGGCGACCTTTTTCGAGCTCAACAGGGGTACCTTTAAAGCCCGACAAATGGCTATGCCTTACGAACTTGATTTTCTGGAACGCATCGATGCTCCACTTCGGGAAAAGAACTGGCGGAAGCTCTACCTGGCCTATTCTGAAGAGCGAAAAGCGATAGAGGCGGGGATTTACATCGTCCGAGATCATGACACTGCTTATTTGCTGGCCAGTGGCCGGAAGGCGGAGAGCGATTCCGGGGCGGTGCCTTTGCTGATCTGGCATGCCCTGAACCAGCTTTCGAGGGAAGGGGTGCGGCGCTTTGATTTTGAGGGTAGTGTTATTCCGGGGATTGAGCAATTTTTCAGGTCTTTTGGTGGGGAGTTGACGCCCTACTTTCAGGTGAGTAAGGCGAGGTATAGGTGGGTGGAGGCTTTATTAATGGTAGTCAGGAGTAGATATTAGGTGTGCCAGGTACATTGGGGTTAAAAAAATAAGCGCCGAATATGGACTACACCCTTTGAGGGTGTCTGGTTTTTGGCGTTTACGCTGAAATGTTGAGCGCATCAGACTAAAGTATGATGACCGGACATTGTGAACAATGTAGTCCAATTCTTTGATAAAATTTTTACCTTCAATCAAACAGCTACAGAGCGAGATATTACTTATGAGTCGATATAGTTCCTATATTATTTTAGTGGTTGGTATGCTGGTCATTTTGTTTGTGGGGCCGTATGGCGATTTCCCCTTGAACGATGACTGGCGCTACGGCTACATGGTTCGCTCTTTGGCGGAGGGGCAGGGTTTTGCCTTGAACTCAGAGATTGCCCCGACCTTGTTGCTGCAGGCAGTATGGGGATATCTGTTCGTCTGGCTGGGTGGCGAGTTTTCCTTTTCGCTACTGAGGATATCCACCTTGATATTGGGTGTTGTAGGGCTTTGGGGGCTGCACAAGATCTTACGAGACTTCGGGGACGAGCAATCGGTTTGGCGAGGGGTCGCTTTACTGGCTTTTAACCCAATATTTTTTGTATTGGCCTTTTCCTTTATGACGGATGTGCCTTTTTTAAGTTTGTGCATCCTAAGCATATATGGGTATTGGCATTTTTTGCATACTGGCGAGGGGCGTTTTCGATGGATGGGAGCGATCATGGCTTTGCTGGCCTTGTGGATTCGCCAGCCGGGAATTCTGATTATATTGACCTTTGAAGGGCTTTGGATATGGCAACAGTTAAGGTATCCTGGACGCTGGGGCTATTCGATCGGGTTTATTTTGCTGGCCCTGGGCAGTTATTTTCTGATTGATCTTTGGGTAAAACCCGGCCTGGGTTTGGAAGCGAATTATATTAAGGTGGAGATGGAATACCTGACAAAAGTCTGGACGCAGCCCATCGAGTTTTTCTTCGACCTATCCACTCGCTTTTTGATGGCTGTTTTTTATATGGGGCTTTTCTTTCTACCGCTGGCTTTCCAGATTGTACAACGATTTTTTGATCGTATGCGACGGCCCCGACTATTTTTTGCGGGCCTTGTAGTGCTGAATTTAGGTGTTGCCCTCGGAGCCTGGCTTTGGTTGGGGCGTTTCTTTCCTTACGGGGGGAATGTGTTTTTTAATTGGGGTCTGGGGCCGATGCTGCTACACGATACCTACCCATTGGGGATGCCGCCGCCCGATCGAATGCCGGAGGGGGTGCTATTCTTTATCGGCCTGTTGGCACAACTTAATGGAAGCTTATTGTTTGTTCTTGTAGTGCGACATTTGATCATAAGAAGCCGGGATTCGATCAATTGGTTTTTTGTCATAATACTGATCTTATATTTCGGGGCGATGGCTGTCTTTTCCTTTTTTGACCGTCACCTGCTGCTCATCTTTTTCCTGCTCATCCTTTTGACCTACCGGATGAAGTTATGGACTTTCGATAAAGTTAAATGGATTTACACCTTGGCTTTTTCCCTGATGACGATTTTTACTGTGCCGGCCACGAAGGATTATCTGTCCTGGAATAAAACGGTGGCTCAGGCGCGGCAGGAGTTAATAGAAAGTGGTGTTCCAGCCCAGGAAATCGATGCCGGTCTGGCCATTAATGGCCTACTGGGCGTAGTAGCGGAAAACGCGACTTACCGGCTGCTGTTCCGGCCGGTAGAGGGCATGGAGGTGGTTAATGAATATAGGTATTTTAGCTGGCTGTGGATGGAGGAGAAGTCCATTTTTGTAGCGGTCGAAGACCGCGACTGATTCTCTCCCCAGAAGCCAAAAACTAAGATCGTGAAGAAACAAAATATCACCAAATACTTCCTACTCTGCTATATCAGCTCCTTTGCGTTGGCCAAGTGGTGGAACCTACCTATTTCGGGCTTTAAGTTTCAGCTGACGGAAGTCCTGTTTTTGTTGGGCCTGGGTTTGATTGGACTAGGCAAAATACCTTTCAGGTGTCGGGCTTTTGACCGCCTGGACTGGGGGATTACCGCTTTGGTCATTTTGACAGCGCTTGGCGCTTTGGGAGGGAACTTTATGGGGAGCCGGACCGGCTTGCTTGGTCTGGCGTATTTATATGCAGCGTATTTGCTTTTCAGCAGAGTAGAATTTAAGGATATAGGAGAAACACTGAAATTGGTAACCGCAGGATGGATGGGAGCGGCCATTTTGGTGAGTCTTGGCGGATTGATTGGGATACTTTGCTGGTGGATGGATATAGATACCTTCCTGGTACATGAAAAATATCTGCCCTACTGGGGGGAGGGAGCCAGGGCGGCTTCCTTTGTTCGACATCCGGATGTGGTCGCTAATTTGGTGGTCTATGCCTTGATTTTTTATAGTTGCCAACACTGGAAAGATCTTAGTTTATCAACGTTTAGAGGTACGAGCGGATTGATCCTCTTGTTCGCTATCGTGCTGATTTTTTCCTTCTCAAAATTCCTGCTTTTAATTCCGTTTACTTTCCTATTGGTATTCATGCGTTTGAATAGAAAAAGGCGGGGCGTACTACGCCAACTGGTATTTGCCTTATCAGGCTTTAGTGTCCTCTTATTTCTTTTAGGTACGCATTATTTTTTGATCGCGAAGGCCGATTGGCAGACGGACCGGTCAAAGATGGAGGCTTTTATTACGGAAAACATTGTTTGGGAAGGTAGAGAAGTGAGGATTGTGGAAACGGCTTATGTGCCTTTAAAAAAGCTTGCACAGCAGGCAGGCTTAGAAAATTGGCCTTTCGGGATCGGGATGGGTCAGTTTCCTGAGTATTTAAATGAACAAATCTTTTTGGGAAAAGCCCCGGATATTCCGGCTTATGACGTTCATTCTTCTTATTGGGGCTTGTGGGCAGAGTCGGGCTTATTGGGAGGTATAGGGGGCTTGTTTTTTTTAGGCTGCCTGTTCTCTTATTTGCGAGTGTGGAGTAGGCAGGTAAAAAGCAGGCCGGAGCGGGTATATTGGGTGGTGGTCACCACCATGTTGCTTTATGTATTGGTGGAAGGTGTGGTGTTGGATGGATTGCATTTTAGGCATCATTGGTTTTTGCTCGTTTTGGTTTCCTGGGGCTTTCGCCCTCAGGGGCCTGGGGCCTTCGCCCAGAGCACCTAGGGCTGACGCCCTAGGGTTTGGAGCTATCGCCGCGCTGCGGCTTGGGGGACCTGGGGCTGTCGCCCTCAGGTTTGGAGTTGTCGCCGCGCGGTGGCTTGAGGGGTGGTGAGGCCGGTCCGGTTCATCAGTTGGGCCATGAGGCTGGGCCAGTAGAAGGCCTCCATTTTCTGTCTTTTGAGGGTTGAGTGAACCTGGCCGTCTTTTTTCCATTGTAGGTAGGCATTCAGCAAAAAGGCTTTGACCTTTTCGAGTTCGGCTGGTCGATTATAGGTGATCAGGCCCGCCTGGAACTGATCGAACAAGTCTTCGAACTCGGGGTCTTGTACACCATTTACGATGGCCAGGATGGGATGCCCGGGCTGCAGGTATTCGTAGAGTTTGCCGGTCAGGACCCCCTGGAGTTCTTTGCTGCTCCAGGATAGTAGGAGGTTGATATGGCTTCTGTGTTGGATTTTGAGGGCTTCTGGTCGAGGCAGCGGTCCTAAATTGTAAAGCAGATCAGACAATTGGTACTGGTCGACCCAGTTTTGCCAGACCTCTCCGTCGCGCCCTGCTAGCACCAGCTGGACCTCTTCAGGAAGGATGCGGCCCTGGCTGATTAAACCTTGTAATGCCTGAAGTAAGATTTCTGGGTTTTGTAATTCAGGATAGACGGTACCGGTGTAGGCCAGTGTGAACTTGGGATAGGCAGGTAAGCCTGGAAAGCTGATATTATCTGTTTCAATGCCATTATGCAAACAAAAAACCTGATCGTTATACTGCCTTAAATATTTGGTATAGCTTTTGGAAACGCTACTCAGTAAATTCGCTTTTTTTAAAATTTGCCGGTTGCACCAATGTTGAAAACGAGGGAACAACACATTTTTTCTGTTGGGGTCGACCTGCACATCTCTGAAATCTGCTATCCAGTACAAATGGGGGAAGCGACGTTTAAGCAAAAAAGCAATGGCATGATCCGAATAAGGACGGAAAGAGGAAAAAATATGAGTGATGCCTTGTTCTTTGACGAGTTTACGAGCCTTTCGATAGCCCGCCAGGATGTACAGCAGGCCTCCGTCACCGATCAAGAGGTTCAGGGGAAAGCTATCGATTATACGGATAATCAATTTCTTGATGGGGTGTTTCTTGTTGCTGGAAGAAAAATAAGTAACATTTTTTTGGAAAAAACTAAGTATGCGCCTGAAATCGAGCGTGGGGACATAATCGACGGCTTCATACGGAGGAGGTGCTTCTTCCTGCTGGAAGATGGCTTGATTGCTGGTAGTCAAGACATGTACCTGCTCGAAATAATCACGAGCGTTCTTATAGATATTCGCGATCCGAACGGCCCCCACAGCCTTCACGGGCGGAAAGTAATAATTGATCATGAGGAGCTTCGAAGAAGTGCTTGTAGTTTTCTCAGGATCTTTATTTGGGATTTTCAGTTTTTGTACCATTCACTTGAAAGCTTAAAATAAACTCATTGCTTAACCAACGTCTGAAGGAGGAAAATAAGTTTTTTTTCTCCAAAAATTTCGAAGTTTTTACCGATAATCGGGGTGATAGATGGTGTAAAAAAGGGATGGATGGGGGCATCCAGTTGATATTACAATAATAAAGGTTTTTTGCCATAAAAACTTCTTTCGCAGCTTTTAATGAATACGCCCGGGTCTTGAATGGCTGGGTGAAAACCCGGTTTCGACGCTTAAAAAGTTTTCGAATGAGGGGCTGAAACAGGTATCGAAGGCGGACTTCCAGTGAAGATGGGTTGGTGAAGCTGATGATGAGGCGGCCTTCTTCCTTCAGGTGTTGGGCACAGAAGTTGATGAGTCGTTCCATTTGAGACTCATCCAGATAGCTGCTCAGGCCGAGTGCAAAGATATAGTCGAAGCGCTTGACCGGCCAATCGATCTGATCCGCTTCTCCTGCAAACCGCCGCCCTGCAGGAATGGTGCTTGCCTGCAACATTTTTTCTGAAAGGTCACAGGCGTAGTAGGAAAAAGGGAGGTCTTTCTCTTTCAGGAAATCATATAAAGCGCCGGTACCGGCACCTATGTCGAGGATGGTTTTATCGGTAAGCTGGTATTCTTTGGTGGCTAATTCGAGGCGGGTGGTGAAGAAAAAACGTAGGTAGGGCTGCTCGGAGGAGTATTTGCGAGCGTAGTTGGGGGCGAGGTGGTCGAAGAAGGATTGGATTGGGTTGGGCATGGTTAGTGATCCTGGGGCTTGCGCCCAAGGGTGTGGAGCTATCGCCGCGCTGCGGCTTATCCTGGGGCTGACGCCCCCGGTTTGGAAGCTGTCGGCGCGCTGCGGTTTATCCTGGGGCTTGCGCCCAAGGGTGTGGAGCTATCGCCGCGCTGCGGCTTATCCTGGGGCTGACGCCCAAGGGTGTGGAGCTATCGCCGCGCTGCGGTTTATCCTGGGGCTGACGCCCCCGGTTTGGAAGCTGTCGGCGCGCTGCGGTTTATCCTGGGGCTTGCGCCCAAGGGTGTGGAGCTATCGCCGCGCTGCGGTTTATCCTGGGGCTGACGCCCCCGGTTTGGAAGCTATCGGCGCGCTGCGGTTTATCCTGGGGCTGACGCCCCCGGTTTGGAAGCTGTCGGCGCGCTGCGGCTTTTTCTTGGGCTGACGCTCAAGGGTGAAAAATGCGCTATTTGCTTGCGATTTGCTTTAATAGGGCCAGATACCCCTCATTGATTTTTCGAACCTCAAATTTCTCCTCCACCAGCTGCCGGCTGAAGTGCCCCATCCGGGCGAGGTCTTCGATCGGAGATTGGAGGAGTTCGCGCATCTGCTCATAAAGCAACTGCTCATCCATAACGGGCACCAGGCGTCCGTTTTTGCCGGGTACGACGGTGTCGCGACAGCCGGCCGTCTCGGTTGTAATGATAGGCCGGCCCATCGACATGGCCTCCAGCACTGCTCTCGGCATACCTTCCCGATGGGATGGCAGCACCATCACATGTGTTTGCTCAATGACCGGCCGGATATCACTGACATGGCCCAGCCAGCGAAACTTGGGTAGCTGTTGCCATTCTTCCAAAATAGAAGCCGGAACTACCGCCGGATAATCCTTATCCGCACTGCCGGCTATCCAAAACTCAATATTTTCAAACTCTTTCGATAACAAAGTCGCTGCTTCTACTAACTCATAAATGCCTTTGTCGAATAAAAGACGACCAACAAACAAAAACCGGAAGGGCTCCTCCGGAGGAAGCGGTGTGAATGGAAAATTTCGGGCGTCAACGCCGGATCCCTGGATCAGGCGCCCCTGCTCAACCGGCACGATCTTGCGCTTGTAAAACAACTGAGCGTCATCCATATTCTGAAAGACTACATAACTTGCTTTCCTGAGCCCAAGTGCGTATAATTTACTAACGACCCTCTGAATCCAGCCTCGACGCAAGAAAGCATATCCCAGGCCGGTGATCGTACCGATGTAAGTAGTGCCACTCCATTGAGCGGCCAGGCCTCCAAAAATATTAGGCTTTATGGTGTAGTGCAGCACGCAAAAAGGTCGGTATCGCCGATAGATTTGCCACAGCTCGATGAGTAAGCGAATATCCTGTAGCGGGTTTTTGCCCTTCGCTGATAAATGCCGTAGCCGTACCATTTCCAGATCCGGAAAGGCGTAGGCCAGTCTGGCAGTATATCGATCTTCAGGCCCAGCTGCCACCACTCTATATCCTTTTTTGAGTAGTGTACTGATCAAATGCCTTCGGAAATTCCAGAGGTTCCAGCCGGAATTGGCTACCAGCAGGACCGGATCTAGAGGTATTGTTCCCAGTTGTTCTTTTTAATGTTTTGTGTAATGGCTTTGATCTCCTGCTCCTGATCCTTCGGAAAAATAAGCAGTACATCCCCTTCATCGATCACCATAAAGTTGTCGAGCCCGCGAGCCACCACGAGCTTATCTTTCGGAGCTCTTACAATCGAATTGTTGACTTCCTGCATCAAAACAGGGCCGGCCTGAACCAGATTGTTGTGCTCATCTTTGTCAGATTCGATGTGCAGGGAAGCCCAGGTGCCAAGGTCCGACCAGCCGAAGTCAGAAGGGATGGTGTATACGTTATCTGCTTTTTCCATAATGGCATAGTCGATGGAAATGCTGGGCGTTTTGGGATAGTTCTCGTCGATAAAGGGCTGTTCATCGAAGGTGTTAAAGCATTCGGGGCTGGCATTTAGGATCTCGAGGATCTCGCCGGCATGTTGTTGAAAGGCGGCCAGTATACTCTGCGCTTTCCAGATAAATATTCCGGCATTCCAAAGATAGTCGCCGCTGGCGAGGAAAGCTTTTGCTTTTTCCAGGGGTGGTTTTTCGGTAAAACGGACGACCGGGTGTACCCCGTTTTCGGCCTTTTTTCCAAAATTGATGTAGCCATAGCCGGTGTTCGGATGGCTGGGTTTGATACCCAGGGTAAGCAGAGCGTTATTTTTTTCGGAAAAATCGAGCGCTTGCTTCAGGGTATTGACGAAGGTAGTTTCCTGAAGGATGATATGATCGGAAGGAGCGATGACCATATTGGCCTCCGGGTTGAGCTGCTGCAATTTCAGTGCCGCGTAGGCGATACAGGGCGCTGTGTTATTGCGCGAAGGCTCGCAGAGGATTTGGTTGTCGGTCAGATCGGGCAGGTGTTCCTTGACCTGCTGTTTGTACCGGCCGTTGGTAACGATGAAAATGTTTTCCTTAGGGCACAAATGCAAAAAGCGTTCGTAGGTCAGCTGGATCAGAGATTTGCCTACTCCCATGATGTCCAGGAATTGCTTGGGTCGAGATTCGCGGGAAGCAGGCCAAAAGCGTGAGCCGACTCCTCCTGCCATGATGGCGACGTATGTGTTGTTCATATTTCTTTTTTTCCTCAGGGCTGACTCCCTGGGTTATGGTCTGTCGCCGCTTTGCGGCTTGCTGTGTTTGAAGTGAACGCTCGGCATTCGCCGAGCGTTCACTTCTTAAGTATATAAATGTCTTGTGTTTCTAACGTTAAAACCCGGAAATAGGGTTCACGGTGGATCACCTCATATCCCTGGATCGGCCCGAAGCTCAGACAGTAGTCGTCCTCATCCACGAACCACCAGGACTTGCCGGGTAAAGTTTCGTAATCCAAGCGGGCATTGTACTGGATGTTGATCTCGTATCCAGCATCGATCTGCCGGATAGGAATTTTTTGTTCGGATAAATAGGTAAAAGCCTTCGTTTGTGCTTTTCTCCAGCTAAAATAATCTTTGGTCGCTAACAGACTAAATCCTATACTTAAAATTAAGGTTAAAATTAAAGCTGGGTTTTTCCCTATACCACTATTTTCTCCATCAAAAGCCACCCAAAACAGCAGCATCAGGCTGATGATGGGAAAAAGGAGGTAGCGGTCGAAAAAGGAATGGAATAAAAAAGAAAAGGGGATCAGGATCGCATTAAAGATCAGGAGGTATGCAACCAAAGGCTTTTTCCAAAAAGGCTGCCGCCGTTTTTTCCAAAAAAATAAAAACAGCGTGCCGGCCGAAAGTAGAGCCAGAAAAATAGCAGGATACTCGAACCAGGCGCCTAAATAAAGGGTGTCGGAAAACTGCTTTTCTATAAATATGTCCTTCATCAGTTGCGGTCCAATACCCAGATTAAAAAACATATTTCCGCGATCCGGGTTGAAAACCTCGCCAAAGGTACCCAACCAGGTACCACCCAATGCCACTGCTAGAAATATGAGCTTTTTTTTCACGGAAAGATCCTTCCAAACCTTAGGGGCTACCAGCACCGCAAAGGGGATCAGAAAAAAGCCCAGGTACAAGACCGAAGCCATGCTTCTTTTGCCGAAACTGCGGATATCCTGCCACTCCGGTGAAAGGAATTTATCTTTTAAAATGGCGGTGGTATTGTGATAGTATTCCGCTACTCCCAGAGATGGTTTAATTAATTGCTCGGATAAAAAATACAGTCCAATCGGGAATAGTAGCAGTAAAACTAAGGGTAACGGCTGATACTTTTTTTCCCATAAAAACAATAAGAAAGCAGCCGGGAAGAGAAACAGGCCCACCTGGCGATTCATGAAATTGATGGATGCTATTATCAAAAACCAGAGGAAAAATACTTTTTTCTCTTTCTCCAAATACTTATTTAGTGCCCAGATGGACCAAAGAGAGCCTACGCAGAAATAGACGTCCGTCATGAAGGTAAAGGACAGGAAAAAGTAGAGGGGATGGAAAATGACCAGGGCCAGACTAATGAGCAGCAGCCTGTTGGTACGCACATAGGGCCGAACGAGCAGATAGAAGGCCCAGCTTCCCAGGAATGCCGTTACGACGGTGATGACCCGGAGCACATCAAAAGAAAAACTGCCCGTCAGCTTGCAGAAAAAATAACCCAGACTTACCTGTACAAAAACATTGGCGCTGGTGAGGTGGGGGAGGAGGAAGCGCCCTTCTTCGAGCAGGCTCTGGATGGGGTAGGCGTAAAATATGCTGTCTATACAAGCAAAATCCCCGACCGGCCAGAGGAAAAGGTAGCTGAGTAGCCAGCTGAGGAAAAGGCCGAATAAAATGAAAAAATGCTTTTTGTTAGATGAAAGCATTAGTAAGTGGAAAGTTTAATGCCGTCTAATCCGTGCAAATCAGTGTCAAAAAATGCCTGGCTCCTTTTGACACAGATCTACACGGGTCTGAACGGTTTTAGACTAGGTCATTTACTAAAATATCCCGAATCCGCTCAGCCGTATGCCCATCCCAGAGCGGCGGGATGACGCCCGGCTTGGTGCGGCCCTCCAGGATGGCTTTTGTTTTTTCGTAGACGGTATCCGGATTGAGATCCTTTAAAAGCTGATTAGTGCCTAATATGGTTGTGATAGGACGCTCCGTACTGCTGCGGAAAGTCAGACAAGGTACTTGCAAAAAAGTCGTTTCTTCCTGGATCCCTCCCGAATCGGTTATGACAATGCGTGCATGGTCCATCAGGTGTAGAAACTGCAAATAGCCCTGTGGTTCCAGGATGACGATGTTGGAAATATTATTCAATACATCCAGCAATTCAAATTTCTCCAGGTTATTGCGTGTGCGCGGATGCATGGGAAACAAGACCGGCAGATGATGGGCCGTATTGCGAATGATCTGCAGAATATCTTCGAGCCCCTGGCGATGATCCACATTGGAGGGGCGGTGCATAGTCATCAGGGCAAAATTATTAGATTGAATCTCCTTTTCGACGGTATTGACGGCCGCTTCTTTTAAGATATCTGAGAGTCGGATCTCCTTTGCTTTTTCTCTGAAGTACACCAGCGAATCGATCATCACATTCCCTACGAAGTGTACTTTTTCCTGGGCTACACCTTCCCGGGCCAGGTTGACAAGGCCGTCCTGTTCGGTCACGAAGAGGAAATTAGAGATGCTGTCGGTCAGGATGCGGTTGATCTCCTCGGGCATGCGGCGGTCATTGCTGCGCAGGCCTGCTTCGACATGCGCGATGGGGATGCCCATTTTGACGGCCACCAGGGCACAGGCGATGGTCGAGTTGACATCCCCGACGACCAGCACCAGGTCGGGCTGTTCCTGCTGGAGGATCTCCTCGAACTTTAGCATGATGTGGGCGGTGTTGTAGGTATGGCTGCCGCCCGAAACCCCCAGGTAGTAGTGTGGCTCCGGCATTTGGAGTTGGTTGAAGAAGATATCGCTCATCCGCTGGTCGTAATGTTGGCCGGTATGCAGGATGATGGATTGTATGTCGGGCTGTTGCTGGAAGGCGCGGTGCAGGGGCGCTACTTTCATGAAGTTGGGGCGTGCGCCGACGATGTTGATGATTTTTAGTTTGGTCATTTGTTACCGATGTGGCGCCCCTTTCGGGGCTGTTTTGTGAAGGTTTTTTAATCCGTGGGCTGACGCCCACGGGTACGAATGTGGCGCCCCTTTGGGGCTACCGATGTGGCGCCCCTTTGGGGCT
>JAUIKE010000252.1 GCA_030430845.1 Bacteroidia bacterium
CCTCTTTTTGCAAGGCCCGAGCCCAGGCAGCATAATCTTCTCTTCCGAGGCTGGTTAGACCGGACAGCCTTCCTGTTGTCAGGAACAAACTGTGATCGCGGAAGCTGGTCCAGGCATTTTCGTAATGCCTGAAACATGAACCTCCATAAAAACCTTGCTCGCCTATCCAATCTTCTGTGCAAGCCAGACCAAAATAGTTGTTGCCGGACAGTGCCATTTCGCTGGTCCCTGCTTTGGAGATAAGTAAGCTGTTGGCTAGCACTACAGAAGCCGGGATGCCGTATTTTTTACGCTCACTTACGGCTACATGCCCAAAGCGCTTGATAAAAGTGCCAATAGAGGCCTCATCCAACTGATCGAACTCCTGCAGGATAGTGTTTTGACTTTTGCGACTACCTCCAATCGGATTTAGATTGAATAAATTCGTTTGCGGATCTGTTTCTGCTTGAGCCGGGACAGCTTCCGTATATCGCTCCTGAGTAGAGCGTTCTGAAGGTTGCTGCACTGGAATTTGATCGTGTTCCTCTGGCACCTTTTCTTTGTTCAAAGGAGATTTCAGGTCAATTTGGAAACTGAAATCCTTTTTGAACATCAGAAATAAAAAAAGCCCAACTACAAATAGCTTGAACCAATTTCGCCGCAGGAATTGGTTCACTTTTCCTCCCTTTGTTGTCATAGCTTTAGCGTTTTAATGTTGATGAAAAGTGTATTGCTTTACGCAAAGCCTTTTGGGGATGGATTGGGTAGCCGCAAATCACGACTACCCTTTTCCCATTTAACTTACTCAAATTGTTTTAAAAACGTACTCTGGGGTAAAAATAAAACAAATTGTTTTAACAGGCAAGATTTTTTTCAAAAAAGAGACATGACATGTCTAGACATGTCATGTCTCTTTTTAAGGAGATATCCCCTGTAGTGAAAGTGAGTAAGTGGTTTGTAATCAATTGTTTGTAGGGAGGTCTTCAGGACATGTCATGTCTAAATATGACATGTCTATTTTTTTGCCGAATAATGTTTCAAAATAAAACAATCCTCCTCCGTAATAGGCGTGAACAAATCTGCCTCCTCCATGAGGATGTTAGCAGTGTTCTTTTTTACAGCAGCGATTTCTACCCGAACCCCTTCGCCTTTCAGATGCCGAACGAGTTCTACGTAGTCAGAATCACCGGAAAGAATGATGATGGTGTCCACCTTTGGCGCAATCTGAGTGGCCTTAATCGTTAGGGGAATATCTGCCGATTTGTAGCAGGGAACGACAGAGCCGTGAAAATTCTTTAACAGCCGTTCTCCTAGTTTGGTAGAAATATCCCTGCCTTCCCGGAAATAGATCAGCCGGGAAAGACCACGGTTATTTAGTAATTTAGGGATAAGAGTATCAAAATTGACGAGTGCATTTTTGTCTTTGACCAGGGATTGCAAACTTAGTTCGATATTATTGCCGTCTACCAGAATGGCAACCGATTGATTGATTTTAATGTTTAAATTATCATTCATAAAAATATTGTTGATTATATTGTTTTTTTAATGGTCAGTGCTTGGATAATATTGAGTGCTTTTAATTTAAGAAATTACGGGATGCGATGGGTGAATTAAAAAGTTTACTAAAAAAGGCAGATAGTTATGTCCAGAAGGAAGTGCTGGAAAAGCTTCCAAAAGCCTATTTATTTCATAACTACGAACATACGGCAGAAGTTGTTGGCGCTGCCAAAAAACTGGCTGAATTAGCTGGATTGGAGGAGGAAGACACTTTTTTATTGTTATTGGCAGCTATTTTTCATGACCTTGGTTATGTGGAAGGGTACGAAGAGCACGAATTGAAAAGCGCCGAAATGGCCGCAGCCTTTCTACAAAAACATGGTTTGGAACAAGAAAAAGTCGAGCTCGTCAAAAAATTGATCTTAAGTACCCAGGCCGATGCATCTCCCGAATCAGAATTGGAAAAAATCCTCCACGACGCCTGCTGGTCTTTCCTTGGGCGCAAACGTTTTTTCCGTCGTTCCCAGCTTCTGGAGATGGAATACGAACAAACCCGAGAAGAAAAGATCTCCAAAAAGAAGTGGAACCGCAAAATGCTGGATCTCCAACTTAACACGGCTTTTCTGACTCCTTATGCCCTGGAAGAGTATGGCAGCAGAAAAAATAAAAATACGGTCAAACAGCAAAAGGAACTGGCCGATTCTCGTAAAAAAAGCATTCGAAAAAAGACCGGTAAGAATTTTGGTCGCGGAATCGATACCTTGTATAGAGTCACACTCCGCAATCACATCAACCTGAGTTCTATCGCTGATGGGAAAGCGAATATGATCATTAGTATCAATACGCTGGTTTTGTCCATATTAATCACTGCTGGTACAGCAGGTTTATCTATCGAAAGTCTTTCGCTGGCGCAAAACCTGGATTTAGTCATTCCCATTTTTTTACTGATGCTGAGTTCGCTGGCGGCTATTATTTTTGCCGTTCTGTCCGCTATTCCAAAAGTAACGGGAGCTCCGCTCGAGTTTGAAGACGGAAGCGTAGATCCACGTAAATTTAACTTGTTATTTTTCGGAAACTTCCTGCGCCTGGATAAGGAGGATTATGTGTCTCATTTGAGAGAATTAAAAAAAGACCAGGAATTATTATACGATGATCTAGCTAGGGATTTGTATAATCTGGGAGTTGTTTTGCAAAAAAAATATCGATTGTTGACGATTGCCTACCGGGTATTTATTGGTGGTTTGGTCACAAGTGTGTTGGCTTTTTTGGTTATGACGATTCTTCTGTAAGCCTTATGTGTAAAGGGTTTTGGACCCTCTCACCTTCCCTGGATATATCCCAGGTTTGAAAATGTTAAGAAACTCGGCTTGATAAATATCAAATACGAAAATGATAATAATCATCTAAGTTGTCGGCTAGGAGTCCGTTTTTTGGATACTGTAAAATATCTACAAAATTATCAATTGGACACATGGCTTCACGCAGAGATTTTATCAAAATATCCTCCTTGGGCTTCGGAGGGATGGCATTAGGCCTAACTGCTTGTGATCTTTTCAAACAAACCGGCGCCGCTTTAAAGGGAGGGGCCAGTGTGTTTAGCCGGGTACCGACCTACTGTGAGGTGTGCTTCTGGAAGTGTGCGGCCTGGGCATATCAAAATAAGGAAGGAACACTTGTAAAGCTGGAAGGAATAGAGAATGATCCTCATTGCCACGGTCGCTTGTGCCCTCGTGGCACCGGTGGACTGGGAATGTACGAGGATTCAGATAGATTAATGACTCCTCTTATTCGTGTAACGGAAAACGGCCAACAAACCTACCGCCCCGCTAGCTGGGAAGAAGCTTTTGACCTCATCGAACGCAAGTGGAAAGAAACGATCAATACTTACGGCCCGGAAAGCATGGCTTTGTTTAAGCACGGTTCTTCCGGTGATCATTTTGGGACCTTATTCAAAGCTTTGGGGTCTCCTTATAGTACCTCCCCTTCTTACGCACAATGTAGAGGGCCCAGGGAAGTGGGCTTTTATACTACTTTCGGTTCTTACATCAACTCTCCTGAACCTACCGATATTCGGGATACCCGCTGTCTGGTGCTGATCGGTTCTCACATCGGTGAAAACATGCACAATGGCCAAGTACAGGAAATGGCCGATGCCATCGATAAAGGAGCAGACATCATTACGGTGGATCCTCGGTTTTCTACAGCCGCCAGTAAATCTACGCACTGGTTACCTATCAAACCGGCCACGGACCTGGCCTTGCTGTTGGCCTGGATACATGTTATCATTGAAGAAGGATGGTATGATAAAGAATACGTGGAGCGACACACCGTCGGCTTCGAACAGCTGAAACGGCATGTACGAAACATGACCCCGGAATGGGCCTACGGTATTACAACTATCAAGCCGGAGCAGATCCGCGAAACAGCCAGAGTGATGGCTAATGCCTCTCCTGCCGTGATCGTTCATCCCGGCCGGCATGTTGTTTGGTACGGCGATGATACACAGCGTACGAGAGCTATAGCCATTCTGAATGCGCTCTTAGGGTCTTGGGGACGTCGTGGTGGCTTCTATTTTCCAGAAAGCAAATCCCTTCCTTCCATGGAACATCCTCCCTATCCAAAACCAAGATGGTCATGGGATATGGTGATGGGTGATAAATACCCACTAGCGGGATCCTCCGTCTCAAATGCTTTGGTCGACGCCTCAATCCCCGGAATGGTGGATGAGCAATACCGGATCAGAAGCTGGATGGTTTCGGGAACCAACCTCCCTGAAACAATGCCTGATAAGCAACAGTTTCTAAAAGCGGTTGAAGCGCTGGATTTCATCGTGGTGGTGGATACCATGCCGATGGAAATAACGGGCTATGCCGATGTAGTTTTGCCGGAATGTACCTATCTGGAACGTTACGATAGCTTGCGTAGCTCGCCTGGTCGTGAACCTTCTGTTGCTTTGCGTGCCCCGGCTGCCGAGCCTAAAGGAGACTCTAAACCAGCTTCCTGGATGGCTAAGGAATTGGGTAAAAGAATGGGGCTGGACGATTTCTTCCCTTACGAAGATTATAGTGAAGTTTTAGATTGGCAACTCAAGCAGCTTGGTACCTCCCTGGAGGCTATGAAAAAAGTGGGCGTGAAAAATTATGAACGCGAGAATCCTTACCTATATATGCCGGAAGGCGTGGATTGGCCATTTAATACTCCTAGTGGAAAGATCGAATTGTATTCATCAACCTTAAAACAATATGGCTTTGATCCGATGCCTAATTATGTAGAGCATCCGCAAGCCCCTGAAGGATTTTACCGCCTGATCTATGGCCGTGCACCGGCACATACCTTCAGCCGGACGTCTAACAATCCTTATTTGTCTGACTTGATGAAAGAAAACGCGCTTTGGGTCAACCCTAAGGTGGCGAAATTGTGGGGCTTGGAAAAAGGGCAGAAAATCTGGCTGAAAAACCAGGATGATGTGGTTTCTTCTTTCCCTATTAAGGTCAGAGTTACAGAACGCATTCGCTGGGATTCGGTTTACATGGTTCATGGCTTCGGACATCAACGCAAAGAGCTGACCAGAGCCTATGGCCGGGGAGCCAGCGATACGGAAATGATTACGAATGTCATGGTCGACCCCATTATGGGGGGAACCGGCATGCGCGGCAATTTTGTCACCTTTATTTTAGAAGATCCAAAAGAAATCGGTTGATATGAGATACGCAATGGCAATTGATACAAAAAAATGTGTGGGCTGTGGCGATTGTGTGGTGGCTTGTCAAATAGAAAATAATGTGCCTACTGGATACTGCCGGGACTGGGTGACCGAATCGGTGGTTGGGACTTACCCTCAACTGGAGCTGGAACTCCGTTCAGAGCGTTGTAATCACTGTGAGAATGCACCTTGTGTACGTTGCTGCCCAACAGGTGCCAGCCATATCGTAGAAGGAGGAGTAGTACTGGTGACTCCCGAGATGTGTATTGGCTGCGGGGCCTGCATTGAATCTTGTCCGTACGATGCCCGCTATTCACATCCGGACGGGCATGTCGATAAATGTACTTTTTGTATACATCGAGTCAGGGAAGGAAAACAACCCGCTTGTGTGTCGGTTTGTCCTACCAAATGCATGTACTTTGGAGATTTAGATGATCCAAATAGCGAGATCACCCAGTTACTGGAAAAACGCAAATGGAAGGTCTTGGCCCCTGAGGCTGGTACCAAGCCTCATGTTTATTATTTAATCTAGTCAATACCATAGCATGAACGAAGAACTCTTTATCAGTGGACGAGAAGTTCCTCACATCGATCCCTATTTAAATATCTGGCACTGGCCAATCGGTCTGTATCTGTTTTTAGGTGGGCTGGCCGCGGGAATATTGTTCTTTTCTTCCTTGTACACCATTCTGGGGCGCGAAAAAGAATTGCCGACAGCCGTTAAATGGGCTACGTTTGTAGTGCCTGTTGCACTTGTCCTGGGCTTATTGGCATTATTTGTTGACCTGAAGCATCAACTCTATTTCTGGCGTTTATACACCACCATTCGTTTAGAATCTCCAATGTCGTGGGGCGCCTGGACGCTGATGGCTATCACGCCGCTGTCTTTTATATGGGCAGCCGGCTACCTGCGGGAGGCCTTCCCTTCCTGGGATTGGAAATTCGAGATCCTGAAAAAATTTGAGAACTGGGTACAAAATAACCGCCTGCCCTTAGCCTGGATTATGGTGGTATTGGCAGTCATCCTGGGTATTTATACAGGCATCCTGCTTTCTGCATTCAATGCGCGGCCTTTATGGAACACTTCTTTGCTAGGGCCTTTATTCCTGGTTTCCGGTCTTTCAACAGGCGCGGCCACCATTATGTGGATGTCTAAAAACGAATTGGAACAGTCTTTATTCAGAAGATTGGATCTTTTGCTAATCGTAATCGAACTTTTCTTCATCGTTCACTTATTCATGGGCTTTTTGGCAGGATCGGAAGTAAAGATAGAAGCAGCCAAGTTGTTCCTTGGGGGGCAATTTACGGTCAGCTTTTGGGTGTTTGTTGTATTGATCGGCTTGGTTTTGCCGGCCATCTTAGAAATACTGGAAATGCGAGGTAAGAAGATACCGGTATCGATCCCTGCGCTTTGCATCCTGTTTGGAGGACTGATGTTCCGTCTGATCATGATAGAAGCGGGTCAAATTACACGCTATTTATATTAACTCGGACGAAAAAATTAACCTATGGAAAATACAGATAGAAGCAAACAATATATAAATCCTTACCTCGGAGGGGTGCTGCTGGGCTTACTGTTGCTGGCTACTTTTTTTGTGATGGGCCGGGGACTGGGAGCAAGCGGCGCTATAAAAAGCTCCGTAGCCGCTACTGTCAACAGGATTGATCCCGAACATGCCCAAGAGCGAGAATACATTGGTCAATTTATTACCGATGATCAGCATCCGCTAAATAACTGGCTGGTGTATGAAGTGCTGGGCGTTATTATCGGGGCTTTTATATCGGGGTCTTTGGCAGGAAGATTAAACTGGAAGGTGGAGCACTCTCCCAAAATTTCGGCTCGAACTCGCATCCTGTTTGCTGTAGGAGGGGGCTTCCTCTTTGGGATCGGATCGCAGTTAGCCCGGGGATGTACCAGTGGGGCAGCCCTGAGTGGCTCAGCTGCCCTCGGCACAGCAGGCTTTCTGACCATGCTAAGCATTTTTGGAGGAGCATACCTCTTTGCTTATTTCTTCCGCAAACTTTGGATTTAAGGGGATGTCTGATGAGGTTTATTATTTTAAAACTTAAAAAACAAAGAATATGGGACCACTGATTCCTCAAGGAGTAATTGACGGGGGCTGGTCATTTGTTATCGCCCTGCTGGTAGGGGTTTGTTTCGGCTTAATACTGGAAGCGTCCGGCTTTTCTTCTTCCAGGAAAATCGTCGGCTTGTTCTACGGATATGATTTTACGGTACTGCGTGTTTTTTTCACCGCTACCATAACAGCCATGGTTGGATTACTTTACTTTAATTACCTCGGATGGATCGATCTGAGTATGATTTACTTTCCTCCTACCTATGTATTGGCCGCTATCATCGGAGGCTTGATCATGGGACTCGGGTTTATCATGGGAGGCTTTTGTCCCGGTACAGGCATTTGTGCAGTGGCCATCGGAAAACTGGATGCCCTGGCTTATGTGTTTGGCCTGTATTTAGGCATTTTCTTTTTCTCAGAAACCTTCTCCTGGTTTGAAGGCTTGTATACAAAATATGCGCTCGGTCAGGTAAGAATAACCGAAACTCTGGGTATTTCAACAGGTTTGTTTGCCTTCGGTTTTGTAGCCATTGCCCTCGTTGCTTTTGTAGTAACTGCCTGGATACAGCGTAGAGTGAAACCAGTCGTGTATTAGACCCTGAAAACTCTTTTGGCAAATACTGAAAAGAATAAAAATCAAAATATTTTTTAACTTGCTTTAGAATGTTTTATTGATAATCCCATTGCTGTTCTTCTTAGGGGATTATAAACTGATTTAAACTTATTAGCTCTTAATTAGCTCAATAAGTTTAAATCAGTTCTATAGTATAAATGACAAATTTTTGATATGCCGTCTAGAAATTACATTATCTCAGCTGCCATTATTTTATTACTCGCAGCAGGACTTATTTTCCTTCCTGAAAAAAATAACAAAAAAGAGCTTGCTCCGGAAGAGCTGCTTCAGGAACTACAAAACGACAAACGCTTCGTTAGCGTAGATCAATTGGCCGTATTAATGATCGAGGAAGATCCTACCTTGGTGTTGGTAGATGTTCGGGATCCGGGAAGTTTCGTTGAATATTCTTTGCCCGGAGCAATTAATATTCCCGTAGAAAATATGCTTGAAGAAGATTATCAACAATATTTCGACAGGGCGGAATTACAAATTGTCTTCTATTCCAATAGCCACATCCTGGCAGAGCAAGCCTGGATGATTAAAAAAAGACAGGAAGTTAATAATATCCGGATCTTGAAAGGAGGGCTCAACCAGTGGACCAAGGACATTCTGCTTGCAGAAGCCCCCCCTGAAACAGCCCCCAAAGAAGCCTTTGATCGCTACAACTTTTTGATGGGAGCTAGAAAATACTTTGTAGGGGCTAGCGGAGCCTTTGATCCTGCCGCACAAGGAGATATTGTGGAAACTGCACCGAAAAAGGTTCCCAAAATCCCGGTAAAAGTTAAGAAAGAAAAAGAATTGGAAGGCTGTTTTTAACATTGTGCCACATCACCAAACCACCTGGATAAATTAAAAAATTATGAAACAATCAACGCGCACGAGAGGACTGATTCTCCTAACGGTTTTTCTCGCAGCTGTTATCATATTAGGATTGATTTTTAGAAAAAATAATCATGCGGAATATCAACTCAGCACCGATGCCAGTCTGGCTCTTCTTCTGGAAGAAGAGCCTTTTGTTTCGCTGGATGATGCCTACGTACTCCTCTCAAATGAGGAATCAAATGCTGTCTTTGTTGATTTGCGCAGCCCTGATGTGTTTGGGAAGGGCCATTTTGAAAACGCCGTAAATATCCCCATACATCATTTGCTGGATCCTTCCACACTTGAACGCCTGGAGGATTCCACAACTTTTGTTTTGTATGGTGAAAATGCTTCACAAGCAGGTGGTGCCTGGGCATTGCTGCGTCAAATGGGCTTTACCAACATCAAAGCACTTCAAGGTTCTTATGAAGCCTATCTGGATGGAGCACCTAGTGAACTGGTGAATTCAGCTGAGTATGATTTTCAAACGATCTTTGATCAGGTAGCGACCGCAGAAAAAGGAAAAGTGCTTCCTGTAGAAGAAAAAGAGCCCCCGAAGAAAGTTGTACTGCCTAAAAAGAAGGCGGAAAAGCCTGTAAGTGAGGGATGCTTCTAAGCATACAGCTCATTTCGTTCTCATACGATATTCAAGCTTGATCGCTTCTTCACTTTCGGTATAGAACAGGGCACCGGCGTCCCTGTTCTGCATCTGATTATTATGAAAAATCTGCTTGCTGGTTTTGCCCGGCAACAATTGATGGAAACTGGTAACTCCCAGCCAAATCCCGATAAGGGCAACGATCAATTTTAGGTGTTTCATTAATCCGGCAGGTATCTTCATCCTTCAAATATTCTCAGTGAAGTTGGGAAAAACAAGATAAAACATAATATAAGCCATTAGCAAGGTCAGGCATAAGTTAAAAGCCTGGCCGCATAAATACAGGATGAAAAGAATATTATTGGTTGTGTGAAAAGGCCGTAGGACTTTTTACACAACCCCACCGACATGTCCGCTGAGATCGTCATGTTTAAGGTTTTGGAGGAAATGCGAAGTACTTTCTGTCCAAACCAGAAGGTGCTGATTAGCACAATCGGCGTAACGATCCAGGCCACAAAAATACCAGGCAATCCTATGGCCAGGATTTTTCCCAGTAGGATCTCTGCACCTAATATGACCAGTCCGGTTTTAATATAAAATTCAGTCGTAAGCGCTTTGCGTGCCCATTGGGGAGTACCGACTGTGTTACTGATTAATAGACCGAAAATAATAGCCCAGGCAGCATACCCGAAACCGATCGCTTTCATGTTGGATTGAGCTCCCAGAAGAAATGCTATGACTGCAATTCCGAAAACAAGCCCGAAGCCTTGAAGAAATGTAAAAAAGGGTGTCCCCATAACCTGCATCCCCATTCCAAATAACAGCCCGAAAAATATAAATAAGCCTATGAGCCAGGGCCATTTGTTGAATGCCTTCGCCTGATATTTTTTTGTAGACTACTCAATTTTTCCTTTGCTGATAACCACTTGGCTATGTCTTTCTTTGCCTGTTCATTATAAAGTGAATTGCTGTAACCGGACTGGCGGGCAGTGGAGTCGGCTAGTAGAGCGAGCTGGTACGTTTGTTGTTCATAAAGCACTGCTTCCTCATATT